>DATENQ010000274.1:0-3928 GCA_035275005.1 Pyrinomonadaceae bacterium
CAACGCCGCCGCGGGATATCGCCACTCGCGCAACAACTCACCCTGCGTCGCGATCGCTAAACGCATTCGCCAACGCAACGGCAGCGCTGAAAGAATCAATCCCGCATCGATGTCAGTCACGTGATTTGAGATCAACAACGCCGGTCCGTTTACTTTCGCAAGTCGCTCGCCGCCGATCACGCGCACGCGACACATGAACAGGGTTATAGGAAGCACGAAAAAGTTATAACCGAGGAAACGTACCCACGTGATTGGCCAGCGCATGGCCCATCTTGGATACGGATACGCAACCGCCTCTGACTTTCCACGACTAACAATCTCTTCGATATCAGCGATCGTCGTTGCTTCAGTGACGGCGGCCTCATCGAGCTCGATCTGGTATTGATCTTCGAGCGCACTCAACAACTCCACGCGTCCGAGTGAATCGAGTTTGAGATCTTCAGCGAGTTTCGCGGATTTATTTAAGCTTGCGGCGCCTGTAATTCGGCTGAGTACCGGCAAACTCAACGGCGCAACTGTGTTCTCCAGTGCTGCCGCGACTTGTCCTTTCATGACTTTGCGCGTGCCGGTGGTGCGCGGAAAGTCGCTCTCAGGCCAGACGATCCAGTGCCGGATGCGCTGAAATTCCGCGAGCGAATCATTCGCGCGCTCTACCACCGCATTCAAATCCACGTGATCGTCGCGACGAATCAATACCGCGAGTGCCTCAGTGCCTTTGGAGCCGGGCAGAGGAATCACGGTGCTCTCTTTAATCTCCGGTTGGCGATCGAGCGCTGCTTCAAGATCTCCGGGAAAGATCTTGAGACCGGCGGCTGTGACGATCGTGTCCTTACTTCGCCCGCGGAAAAAGATGTTGCCCGCCGCGTCAACCTCGCCGATGTCGCCGGTGTGTATCCAGCCTTGCTGATCGGTGAGCGTTTGCCTCGCGCTATTCCAGTAACCCGGCGAGACGTTGTCGCCGCGCACGAGAATCTCGCCGTCGTCGCTGAGCTTCAGTTCCTGCCCCGCGACCGGTTTTCCGATCGAGCCTTGCTGCATGCGAAACGGATGCGACAGACTCGTGAGCGACGCGGTCTCAGTCATCCCGTAACCTTGAATGACTGCGTAACCAACCCGTCGCCAAAAACTTTCCGTGTCGCTTTCGAGAGTCGCGCCCCCTGTGACAAAAGCCCAGAGCCGCCAACCGAAGCGTTGATGCACGTTTCGGAACGTCCACCAGTTGCGCAGGAAATGTCTTCCCTCTGCGGCTTTCAGTTTTTCTTCAATCTTTGCGTCTTTGCGTGAAACCTCTTCGCGCAATGTCTCCAACACACGCGGCACGGTTACTACAACATTGATGCGCTGCTTCTTCACCACGTCCACGATCTCCGAAGGCTTGTACGATTCACGAAAATAGACTTCGGCGCCAATGAGCTGCGGAATGAAGATCCCCATCAATTGCCCAAACACGTGACTCAACGGCAAGAGGCAAAGAAATCGCAGCGGATGTACGAAATGTTCCCAACGCGCATACTTGCGAAACTCCTTTTCGATCGGCGCGATATTCGCGAGCAGGTTGCGATGAGTTAGACAAACGCCTTTCGGTTCCGCAGTGGTTCCTGATGTAAAGACGATTTGGACCAGGTCGTTTGGGTTCGCGCGGTAAGGCGCGTCTGAGTGAGTCAAAAGGAGGTTCTTCAGTGATAGTTGTGGCAAATCGAGTTGCGGTTCATCGGCGAGCAGCAGTTTCGCGGAGACTTGTTGCTGCACTCGCACAGCAAAATCAGGCGCGGACTTTAGATCGAGTGGCACTACGACTGCCCCACGCAACAAGCAACCATAAAACGCCGCGATCCACTCCGGACTATTCTCACTCCAGAAGAGCACGCGATCCCCATGGCCGATGCCACGCGCTTCAAGTTCACGTGCAAACTGAAACGCGCCCGAGGCAAGACGCGCATAGGACCAGCGTGAGATACGCAGTCCACGCCAGTGTGCGACAGCGGTCTGCTCACCGTGTGTGATACAGTCGTTCAGAAAACTAATCAGCGTTTCCCGCATAAAATGATCAAACGATATCTTTGGATTACGCTCCTCGTTCTGGCGGCGTGTTCAAGCCTCGCCGCCCAGGTTACGGCGCCCGTCCTCTTCTTCGACGTCAAGAAGTTTGGCGCAAAGGCTGACGGGAAAGCCCTCGACAGCCCCGCCATTAATAAAGCAATTGACGCAGCGGCCGCAGCAGGCGGTGGGACAGTTTTGTTAACTGCCGGAACCTACCGTGCTTTTTCCATCCGTCTCAAGAGCAACGTTGCACTGTATCTCGACCAGGGCGCAACCATTATCGCCGCCAGTCCCAACGACGGCGACGGCAAGTATGATCTGCCGGAGCCGAATCAGTGGGACCAGTATCAAGACTTCGGCCACAGTCACTGGCGCAACAGTTTGATCTGGGGCGAGAACCTCGAAAACATCTCGATACTTGGACCAGGCCGGATCTGGGGCAAGGGACTCGTGCGCACCGGCAGCCAGTCGCGCACGAAAGAACAGAACGACGCACTCGAAAAGCAGGGGCCCGATCCGAAGGCCGGTCCATTTGGTTATCCAAACGCGCGCGACGCGGTTGAACCCGGCTGGGGAAACAAGTCGATCAGTTTGAAGCTGTGTCGCAACGTTATCATACGTGACATAAGTATCCTGCACGGTGGTCACTTCGCGATTCTTGCCACGGGGGTCGACAATCTCACGATCGATAACGTGAAGATCGACACGAACCGCGACGGCATCGACGTCGATGCGTGTAAGAACGTTCGCATCTCTAACTGCACGGTCAACTCGCCGTTTGACGACGCGATTTGTCCGAAGAGTTCTTACGCGCTCGGATATGCGCGCGTGACGGAGAACCTCACGATCACAAATTGCCAGGTGAGTGGCTACGACGAGGGCACGCTTCTCGACGGCACGTACAAACGCGATTTTCGAAACGCAAACGGGACGTTTAGTCCGACTGGTCGCATCAAGTTCGGCACTGAATCAAATGGCGGGTTCAAGAACATCACCGTTTCGAATTGTGTTTTTGACTACTCGCGCGGCCTCGCGCTCGAAGCCGTAGATGGCGCGCTGCTCGAAGACGTGACGATCTCAAACATCACGATGCGCGACATCGGTAACTCGCCGATCTTCATGCGTTTGGGTGCGCGTAATCGCGGTCCAAAAGAGACTACGAAAGTCGGCGCGATGCGGCGCGTGATCATCAGCAACATCGTAGTTTACAACGCCGATCCAAAGTACTCGTCGATCGTCAGCGGCATACCGGGTTACATGATTGAAGACGTGCGGCTTCACAATATTCGCGTGTATGCGAAGGGAGGCGGCACTAAGGAGCAAGCCGCGCTCGATCCGCCGGAGCGCGAGGCGATCTATCCGGAGCCGACGATGTTTGGTGATCTGCCGGCCTACGGATTTTTCATCAGGCATATAAAAGGACTACAGATGCGCGACGTTGAAGTGAGTTATCTGAGTCCTGATTTACGGCCGGCTTTTTGGTTGAATGACGTTGCGGGGGCGGAGTTTATTCACGTCAAAGCGCAGAGAGAAACGGACGTGCCGGTGTTTGTCTTGAAAAATGTCGTGGATTTTAGTCTTCAGCAGAGTTGGCCACTACCTGACCAACGCCTCGACCGCGTCGATACGAAGAAGTTTTAGCCGCGGATAACACGGAAATAAATCCGGATTTTTTTCCGTGTCATCCGTGGTTAATTCTTATTGTCCGATTGGCGGATCGCTTACCGCAGCCGGCTGACTGTCGTTGACGTGAATCGTGTTTGTATCAGAGTCAACGTAGTAATGGTTCTTGCCGGTGGCGCTGACTCCGGTTGGGACCTGCGGGTCGGCGTTGATCGTGTAACCTGGTTGGGCCGTCGTCGATTTCGGGATGACTTTCATGGTGTAG
>DATENQ010000275.1:0-5028 GCA_035275005.1 Pyrinomonadaceae bacterium
CAGGGGTGTGCAATTCATTTCCGAGCCGGCCGAGAGACCATACGGCATCGAAGCGGTCTTCAAAGACAATTCCGGCAACTGGTTCAGCCTCACACAGCCAACCGAAGGGAATTGAGGTTAGAATAGGTCCTATCCGTCCTATAGGACCTATTATGAGAATCAAATGGACTGAGCGCCGCTTCGACTTCAACTTTCCCGCGGGCATCTATCCCGAGATGATCGAGCGCGTTCGAGGCACACCCGCGCGCCTCGAAGAACTGCTCGCCGGCCTCTCACCGGAAACACTGACCAACCAGGCAGACGGCCGCTGGTCCATGCAGGAAAACGCCGGACATCTTCTCGATCTCGAAGCCCTCGTCTCACAACGAATCGACGAATACCTCGCCGGCAATACAACGCTTCACGCCGCTGACATGTCGAACCGCAAGACTTACGACGCGAGTCATAACAACGTCGCCATTGACTCAATCCTGACAGCCTTTCGCGCCGCAAGACATGATATTGTCCGCAGGCTCGAAAGCTTTGATCCGGAAATTTTTGCGCGTGCCGCGCTTCACCCGCGTCTGAACGTGCAAATGCGACTGGTCGATATGTTATTTTTTCAGGCTGAGCACGACGATTATCATCTCGCCAGAATCAGTGAACTTAAGAAGCTTCCGGCGACACAGTAACCATTCCATTGGAGTCCATAATGCGCAAACTATCCCTCGTGAGTGTGGTGCTTGTTATGCTGACATTTAATATCAACGGACAACAGCTCTCGCTCGACGCGATGATCGATCGCGACATCGCTTCATGGTTGTCGACCTACAAAATGCTCCACACAGCGCCCGAACTATCTCATCGCGAGGAAAAGACTGCCGCTTTCGTCGCCGGCGAGCTACGCAAACTCGGATTCACGGTTACCGAACGCATCGGTAAGTATCAAAACGCGCAATGGAACGGTTATGGCGTTGCGGCTGTGCTGAAGAATGGTCCAGGTCCAACGGTACTCGTGCGAACAGAGCTCGACGCGCTGCCGGTCGAGGAGAAAACAGGCGTGCCCTACTCAAGCCAGGTGAAGATGAAGAACGATGCCGGGCTGGACGTGAGTGTCATGCACGCGTGTGGTCACGACATACACATGACCAGTTTTCTCGGTACGGCCAAGATGCTCACGGAGCTGAAGAATCGTTGGAGCGGCACCCTCGTGATGTTGGGCCAACCCGCGGAAGAGACCGGCGACGGCGCCGCGGCGATGTTGCGCGACAACCTCTACACCAACATCCCGAAACCTGATTTCGCGATCGCGCTGCACGATAAACCGGAGCTCGAAACAGGCAAGGTCGGTTACACGCCCGGTTACGCGATGGCGAGCGCGACTTCGATCGACGTCAAAATCAGAGGCATCGGCGGTCATGGTTCGGCCCCTGAAAACACCAAAGATCCGGTCGTCGTGGCGGCGCAGTTTGTGATGGCATTGCAAACGATTGTGAGTCGCGAGAACTCGCCACTCGAGCCGGCGGTGGTTACAGTCGGGTCGATTCACGGGGGCACGCGTTACAACATCATTCCTGATGAAGTGAACTTGCAGTTAACCGTGCGCACTTACAAGGAAGAAGTCAGGAAACGCATTTTGGCTTCGATC
The DNA here is from genome assembly GCA_035275005.1 of Pyrinomonadaceae bacterium. GTDB lineage: Bacteria > Acidobacteriota > Blastocatellia > Pyrinomonadales > Pyrinomonadaceae > PSRF01. The sequence goes on from DATENQ010000275.1 coordinate 1,628, forward strand.
GAGCGAATCGTTAAAGGCGTGGCGACGTCGGCGGGCATACCCGAAGATCGTGCGCCGACGGTGAAAGTCAGTGAAGGCACTGGCTCGACGTATAACGAACCGCAGCTCGTCGATCGTCTCGTCGCAACGTTCAAGCAGGCGCTCGGCGAAGATAACGTGGTGAAAATGCCGCCGATGATGGCGAGTGAAGACTTTGGCAACTTCAGTTTGGACCAGAAGATTCCCGCCACTATCTTCTGGCTCGGTGCGTCCGATCCGGCGAAGGTGAAGGAGAGCAGGGAAACCGGCGTCGCGCTGCCGGGACTGCATTCCGCGCTCTTCGCTCCCGTTCCCGAGCCCACGCTCCGCACAGGCGTCAAGGCGATGACCTCCGCGGTGCTTGAATTGATGAAGAAGTAGTTAGCCGCAGATTTACGCAAATAAACGCAGATTCTGATCTGTGTTCATCCGCGTAAATCTGCGGCTAAAACAGACAACCCCAACTTCACCACCCGTCTCTAAGGAGCAATCCCAGTCCGTCTGGAGGCTCCCGATGAACTCGAAGTTCTACTTCCTTTCGTTACTCTTTTTGGTCCTGTTTTCAGCGCAAACAGCTTTCGCCACCGAGCCTACTGTCGAGGAGATGCGCTCGATGGGACCGGCGGGTTTGCAAATGCTGATGACCCGGTACGCCGGCGAGATCAACCGCCACATCACCAATCCCTCCCTTGCCTCTGACGAGGAATGGCAACGAATCACAACCGCCCTCGACACGGTCGCGCAGCAGAAGAACAGTTACATTTCCGGTCTTTACTGGTACACGGATTTTGAGAGTGCGAAGCGCGCATCGGCAGCAAGCGGAAAGCCGATCCTTTCGTTGCGTCTCCTGGGAAAGCTGACCGATGAATTCAGTTGCGCTAATAGCAGGTTCTTCCGAACGGTGCTTTATCCCAACGCTGAAGTGAGCTCTGCTTTGCGCGATCGTTTTGTGCTGCACTGGGAGTCAGTTCGGCCGGTGCCGACGGTGACAATAGATTTTGGCGATGGCCGCAAGCTCGAGCGTACTCTGACCGGCAACAGTATTCATTACATTCTCGATTCGGACGGACGCCCGATTGAAGCGCTTCCCGGTTTGTATGGACCAAAAGCATTCCTGCGCGGTCTCGCGAATGCCGAGACACTCTTCAAGTCACTGGCGGGCAAGAACGATGAGGAAAGGAATTTGTTGTTAACGGGTTACTACCGCCAGCAACACAATAAGCTGTCAGCAGCGTGGACCAGCGACACAGACAAAATTGGCGACAAGCCCGAGCGTTCTACGGGTGTGAAAGCAAAGAGTGTTAAGGCAATAGAAATTTCAGGGCTTGCCATGACCAAAGCGATCACGGAGTTCAGTGTCCTGCGCGCAATGACTGCGGCTACCGAAAGATTGGGTCGCATTACTGACGAAGCGGCCTGGACGAAGATCGCGCAGCTTCATGCACCCGATGCGATGCTCGACGAACGCAGCAAGTCACTCATCAAGCGTCAGAATCCCGCGTTGACGGACCAGGAATTATCGAGCCTGGTGCAAAAGTTTCAGGAGTTAATCGCGCTCGATACCGTTCGCAACGAATATTTATTGCACTCGAAGCTGTACATCTTGTTGGTAGAACCTATCCGCAACGACATGCAGAAACTAAACGAGCAGGTCTACGCGGAGCTCTTCCAGACGCCGCGTTCCGATCCATGGCTCGGACTCTTCTCAACCGACCTCTACACCGCGCTCGACAACGGCGGTGTTGTGAAACCTCATTAGAGCTACATAAAAGAGAACAAGTCAGGAAGAGGGGCTTTGCCCCCGCCTCTCGCAAGCGGGGGCAAGCCCCTCTTCCTGACTTGTTCTGTTGTCCTGTCTTATAATCCCCCGGCATGTTGCGCTTCCTGGTTTTCCTTTTTCTTTTACCGCTTCCAATCGTGGCTCAACCCACGCAGGAAAAAGTGCGTGATTACCGCCGCGCCAACGAGCACAGGATCATCAAAGAGTTCATTACGCTGCTCACGATCCCAAACGTCGCCTCCGACACGCAGAACATTCGCAGGAACGCGGCGCTGATCGTCGACATGATGAAGCAGCGTGGTTTGAATCCGCGCTTGCTTGAAGGCCCAACTCCAGACACGCCCCCCGCGGTCTATGGCGAATGGAAGGTACCGGGCGCACAACGCACCATCCTCGTTTATGCTCACTACGACGGACAGCCAACAGATCCGAAGCAGTGGACCGGAACGTTACCGTGGCAACCTGTATTTCGTTCGGCCGCGCTGGAAGCGTCCGGACAAATCCTGCCTGGTCCAACTGAAGGCACGCCGATCACCCCGGACTGGCGCCTCTACGCGCGCTCGGCTTCGGACGACAAAGCCGGTGTGATGGCGATACTCACCGCGTTCAGCGCGCTCAAAGAAAAAGGAGTAACGCTGACGTCAAACATCAAATTCTTTTTCGAGGGCGAGGAAGAAGCAGGCTCGCCGCATCTCGGCGAGATCATCGAGCGCCACAAACAGTTGCTCGAGGCCGATGCGTGGATCATTGGCGATGGACCAGTGCATCAGTCAGGACGAAAACAGGTCGTGTTCGGCGCGCGCGGCGACACGAATGTCGACATCACGATCTACGCCGCGAAACGTCCATTGCACAGCGGTCACTATGGAAACTGGTCGCCGAATCCCGCGCAGATGCTGGCGCGACTGCTTGCATCGATGAAAGACGCAGACGGGCGCGTGACGATTGATGGTTGGTATTCAGACGTCGAACCGTTGGGCGACGCGGAGCTCCGCGCGATTGCCGAAGCGCCGCAATACGATGAAGAGTTGAAGCAGCAGTTGGGCATCAAGCGCACTGAAAACGCAGGCAAGACACTGCTCGAGGTGATCAATCAGCCGTCACTGAATATCAACGGTTTTGCGAGTGGAGATGTGGGTGCGCTGGCGCGCAACGTAATTCCTACCACAGCCACAGCCGTGCTGGATCTGCGACTCGTTAAAGGTAACGATCACCAGCGCCAGACGCAGCGACTGATCGAGCACATTCGCAAGCAGGGTTATCAGGTCGTCGATCGCGAACCGGCGGACGCGGAGCGGGCGCAATATCCGTTGCTGGCACGCGTCAATGTTCGTCCTGGTGGTTACAACGCCGAGCGCACGAGGATGGACTTGCCGATCTCGAAATCAGTGATCGAAGCAGTGCAGTCGACAACGAAGGAGAAGATCGTGCTTTTGCCGACGTCGGGAGGTAGCCTGCCACTCTCGATCATCACCGAGCGACTGAAGACCATCACCATCTCGGTTCCAATCGCAAACTACGACAACAACCAGCACGCTGAAAACGAAAACATCAGAATTCAAAATCTGTGGGACGGCTTCGAGATCTGGGCCGCGATAATGAC
>DATENQ010000276.1:0-13369 GCA_035275005.1 Pyrinomonadaceae bacterium
GCGCCAATTCGAACGACGGGCGGCCACGGAGTGCCGCCCCTACAGTACGTTCGCAAGTATCTACGGGGTCGTGCTTGGGGGTTTCACCACCACCGCCGGAATATTCTGATCGCGCACCAGTTGATTGAACGCGGGGACGTCCGTTCGCATTAACTGCGCGAGCTTCTGTAACTCCGCGTCGATCTGCACGACGAGCTCGTCGTACACCGCGAATGACTGGGCTGTCGGCGCTGCTTCCGCACTCGCTACCACGCCACCAAGCGCGGCGAGTTTGTTATTGAGCCGGATCGGATAGTTCAAGGGATCCTGGTTGCTCTGGTTCTTGGTTTGATAAAGCGCTTCCTCAATAGTAGTCAGCTTCTTGTTCACGGCGGTGCCGGCGTCGTTAACGACTTTGAAGTTAGGCTGGCCCGCAACACGCTTCAACAGATCCTCAACTTGTCTTCGAACGTCGCGGATCTGAATGATCGCGTTATGCGTTTCGGTCAACTTGTCACGTATCTTCAGACTCAACTCAACCTGCTTCGCGTAATCCGCGGGCGTGGTCGTCAAACGCGGATCGGATTTGATCTCGAAGTCCTGTGTCAGAGTTTTTCCATCGACGGTGAGTTTTACCTGGTAGGTTCCCGGCGACACCTTTGGACCACTGGTATTCCCGGCCCAAAGAATCATCCCCGGAAAGCGCACTGCATCTGTATATCGTGTGTCCCAAATAAAACGATTGAGCCCGACCTCCGTTGGTAACGGCGGTGCAGCTCCACCGCCAAAGCCGCCACCTTCGCCAGGCGGAGGCGGCGCCGGCGTCGAAGCCGTCGCGTCATCCGGCCGGCGCGCGCGTGCAGTAAACTTCCGGATCGACTTGCCTGCCGGATCGAAAAATTCGAGCGTCATGTCAGAAGCCGGTTTAGCTTTCAAAGAGTAGTAAACGACCACGCCGTTCGCAGGATTTCGACCAAGCGTCGCCGTTGGTCCTCCTCCAAAACCACCGCCGCCCGGCGTGCGATAACTCTCCTTCGGTTTGAAGAGATGCGTTTCGCTTACCGCATTGAAACCACCTGCATCGATCAACTGGTGCAGTAACGGAAGGTCGTCAAGAATCCAGAACGAGCGGCCCTGGGTTGCGACTACCAGTTCCTTTTCACGTTTCTGAATCGCTAGATCCGTGATCGGCACCACCGGCAGGTTGAGTTGGAACGACTGCCAGTGTTCGCCATTATCAAACGAGACATACATACCCGTTTCAGTTCCGGCGTAGAGCAAGCCGCGCCGATTCGGATCTTCACGGATTACGCGCGTGAAAGTCGTGTCGGGAATGCCGTTCGTGATCTTCTTCCACGTCTTGCCGTAGTCCCCCGTGCGGTAGAGATACGGTTTGTTGTCGTCCCACTTGTACATCGTTGCGGCAACGTAAGCCGTGCCCGCATCGTGCGGCGACGCTTCGAGCGAGTTGATCTGAATCCACTCCGGCATGATGCTTGTTGGTGGCGTAACGTTGGACCAGTTTTTGCCGCCATCGCGCGAAAGCGACACGACGCCGTCATCACTTCCCGCCCAGATAGTTCCCGCCTGGACCGGCGATTCCATGAGCGCGAAGATCGTCGCATAATATTCGACACTCGTGTTGTCCTTCGTTATTGGACCACCGGAAGGACCTTGCTTCGATTTGTCGTTGCGCGTCAGGTCCGGGCTGATAACTTGCCAACTGCTGCCCTCATCATTCGATTTGAAGAGAACGTTCGCCGCGAGATACAGCGTATTCGGATCATGAGGTGAAAACACGATCGGGAAGTTCCACTGAAAGCGGTACTTTAAAACGTCCGCGCCCGCGCCCATCGGGTTGTTCGGATACGGATTGATATCACGTAGCTGACCCGTGCGGTGATCGTAGCGGGTCGTCAAGCCGCCGTAAGAGCCGGCGAAAACTATGTTTGAGTCTTTTGGAGACGGCGCGATCCAGCCCGATTCACCGCCACCCACGTCCCACCAGTCTCGCTCAGTGATACCACCTTCGTTACTGCGACTCGCGATACGCACGGTCGAGTTGTCCTGCTGCGCGCCGTAGACGTTGTAAGGAAAATCGTTGTCGAGCGCGACGCGATAAAACTGTGCCGTAGGTTGATCCTGTTCGGTCCAACTCCGGCCGCCGTTGAAAGAGACATTTGCGCCGCCGTCGTTGCTTTGAATCATGCGGTCCGGATTGTCCGGAGCGATCCAGAGATCGTGATTGTCTCCGTGCGGCACTTGAATGCCCGTATACGTGCGCCCGCCGTCATTCGAACGATAGAAACCCGTATTCAAAACGTAGACAGTGTCGGCGCTTTTCGGATCGGCGTAGATGCGGGTGTAGTACCACGCGCGCTGGCGCAGGCGTCTCTCCTCGTTGACTTTGGTCCATGTGGTGCCACCGTTGTCGGAACGAAAAACGCCGCCGTCTTCCGCCTCAACGAGAGCCCACACGCGTTCGGGGTTCGCGGGCGAGACTGTGATTCCGACCTTTCCGATCGTCCCTTTCGGCATACCGGGATTTCGCGTTAGCTCGTTCCACGTGTCTCCGCCATCAGTCGATTTGAAAATGCCGCTGCCTGGACCACCACTCTCGAGTGTCCACGGCTTGCGATAGACCTCCCAGAAACCGGCGTAGAGCGTGTTTGGATTTGTCGGATCGAGAATCAGATCGATCGCGCCTGCTTTGTTACCGCGATTCAGGATCTTTTCCCACGTCTTGCCGCCGTCTTTGGAACGAAAGACTCCGCGCTGATCGTTTGGTCCCCAAACGTGTCCCAACGCCGCGAGGTAAACCAGGTCCGGATTCTTCGGATGAATGCGGATGCGCGAGATCTGTCGCGTGTCTTCGAGACCGATTCGCTTCCACGTCTTGCCCGCGTCGATCGATTTGTAAACACCGTCGCCGTGCGAGACGTTGCCGCGAATCGGCGACTCACCCATGCCGACGTAAATCGTGTTGGGGTCCGAATCCGCGACTGCGATCGCGCCGACAGAGCCTGTTCCAAACACCGAGCCGTCGCTGATCGATTCCCAGTTGATGCCACCGTCCGTGGTTTTCCAAACGCCACCGCCTGTCGCGCCGAAGTAATAGACAAACGGCTGCGAAGGAACGCCCGCTACCGCCGCGCAACGCCCGCCGCGATACGGACCGATGTTGCGATACTGTAGCGCTTTGATCAGATCGGCCGGTTTTGGCGGCGCCGTCGAGTTCTGGCTGTAGACTGGCAGCGCTGCAAGAAGTAAGGCGAGACAGAGAATGACGCTCTGACGAGACGCGCGACACGTCTTGAACATTTGAATGGGCTCCTTTACTTTGACACTGATTAGACGATGGCTTGCGGTTTCAAATATTAGCACATCAGAACAAAACTCATGCGAATCGGGACTATCAAACAAATCTGGCGCTTTGCGGTGAAGTCGATGGCGGGCGAACAGCTCGACGTGTGCACGGTCGGCATGCGAGGCATTCCCGGCGATCGTGGTTGGGCTATCAGGAACGACACCGTCAACAGACTGGCAACGGGATCAGGTTTTCCATTGTTGATGCAATGCGCGGCACGCTACCGCGAGCCACCGGTCAACGGCCTTGTTCCGCACGTCGATATGCGATTGCCTGATGGGACTCATATCGGCAGCGATCTCGCCGATGTGAACGCGCGTCTGACCACCCTACTTGGCAAGCCGGTTTCGCTTTGTCGATTGGCAAGCGACAACGCAGACCAATCTGCGATCCAGTTAGATTCAGCACGTGGAACGTATTTTGATGTCGCTCCGATTCATGTGTTGACTAGTGCGTCGCTCGCGGAAATGAAGCGGCTGGCGCCGGCAGGAGATTGGGATATACGTCGCTTCCGGCCAAACTTCTTTGTTGAGACTGAGGCGGAGTTGGAAGGCCTGGTTGATGCAGAGTGGGGCGGGCGAACGCTTCGGATCGGCGAGGTTGAGATCCTTTGTGAGCTTCCGTGTGAGCGTTGCGCGATGACGATCCACGCGCAGCCGGACGTGCGGAAGGATGAGAGCATCTTTCGAACGATCGTGAAAGAGGCGAATACGAACCTTGGATCTTATGCGAGTGTTTTGAAGCCTGGTGAAGTTCGGGTTGGCGATCTCGTCGAGCTTATTTAGCCGCAGATTTACGCAAATATACGCAGATCTGCGTTTTTCCGCGTAAATCTGCGGCTTAATTAATTTCTTCGCGTAATGGGCGGCTCATTAGTTCGGCGACGGCATCGGGTGCAGGCTTGCCGTCGTAGAGTACCGCGTTGACTTCGTTGGTGATCGGCATTTCGAGGCCGGCGCGATCGGCGAGTTTCTTTACGGCGCGCGCGGTGTTGATGCCTTCCGCTACTTCGTTCAGCGCGGCTGTGATCTCTGCGAGCGTTTTGCCTTTTCCCAGCTCTTCGCCAACGAATCGATTGCGCGAAAGAGTTCCGGTACACGTCAACACGAGATCTCCGAGGCCTGCCAATCCCATCAACGTCTCGACCTGCGCTCCTTCGCGACGCGCGAGACGCGTGATCTCCGCTAGTCCGCGTGTGATCAGAGCCGCCACACTGTTCGCGCCGAAGCCGAGACCGGAAGTCATTCCGGCAGCGATTGCCATCACGTTTTTTACCGAACCGCCAATCTCGGTGCCGATGACGTCTGTGTTCGTGTAGATGCGAATGTTTTCAAAACTAAAGTCACTCTGGACGGTGCGTGCGGCGGTGGGATCTCGGCTCGCCGCTACGATCGCCGTTGGGTGGCCGGCAACGACTTCTTTCGCGAACGATGGACCTGAAAGACAGACGAACGAATAATGGTTGCCGAGAACTTCCCTCGCGATCTCCGAGATTCGCTTGCCGCTCTCGATCTCAATCCCTTTTGAAACGCTGACAATGATCGCCGCTTCGTCTAAAATCGTCGACATGGCCGTTAGCAGTTCGCGCGTCGCGTGAGACGGAGCGGCGAAGACGACCATTGAAGCGCCATGCAAAGCCTCGCCAAGATCTCCTGTAGCGATGACGCCCGAGGGAATCGACGTCGAACTCAAATAACGTGAATTGATCCGCGCCTCGTTGATCGACCTGACAACGTCCGCATTCCGCGACCATAAACGCACATCATGCCCAGCCCGCGCTGCGATAACTGCCAGCGCCGTCCCCCAACTTCCTGCGCCGATGATCGCGATCTGATTCAGATTTGAGACTCCGTTCCGCGAGCCAGTCGTTGAATATTTCCGCGGTGTGCAAAGATGATCAGCAGTGCTCCCACCACCGCGGCCGCCAGCAAAGGTCGCAGATCAGCGAACGGCTCGATAAATACATTCTGCAACCAAACGAGCAGAGGGATCAGTGCCGCAGCCATAATCGAACCCAACGACACGTAGCGCGTAAAGAAAACGATGCTGACGAACACAACACCTGCGCACAGCAGCGCGACCGGAGCAAGCACTAAGAAAACACCGACACCCGTCGCCACTCCCTTGCCGCCACGAAACCTTAGCCACACCGGAAAGATGTGACCGACGATCACCGCAATCGCCGCGGCTGCTTTGACCCAATCACTACCGGAAATATTCTGTGCGATCAACACCGCCGCGGCGCCCTTGGCAGCATCGAGCAGCAAGGTCAACACACCCGCTGCCTTGCCTGCGCGGCGCGAAACATTCGTTGCCCCGGTTCCACCCGAACCGGTCTGCCTGATATCGCCACCGCTCGTCGTCCGCACGATCAAATATCCAAACGGGATCGAACCAAGCAGGTACGCTACGATAAGAATGAGGATCTGCGTCATCCGCGTTAATCTGTGGTTAAATCAAGCGCCGCCGCAGTAGATCCAGCGCGGCTTGCGAGGCGCGCCAGCGGACGAGTTGCCGATCTCCGGGTAGCTTAAGCTTGCGATGTTCTGTCTTAACGTCGTTAGCAAGCGCGATGAACACGGTGCCCACCGGCTTCTCTTCAGTGCCACCGCCGGGACCGGCAACTCCCGTGATCGACAATCCGAAATCAGTTCCCGCTCGTTTCCGAACACCCTCCGCCATCGCTTCCGCAACCGGCGCGCTCACCGCGCCATACTCCATCAGCAACATCGGTTCGACGCCGAGCGTTCGCGTCTTCGCATCGTTAGCGTAAGTAATCGCGCCCTCGATGAAGTACTTTGACGAACCCGAGACTTCGGTAATTCGTTGCGCAAGCAAACCTCCGGTACAACTCTCCGCCACCGCCAACGTGTAACCGCCAAGCGCAAGCTTCAGTCCCACGACCTCCTCCATCGTCTCGCCTGCAAACGCGAAGATTGCGTTCCCGAGTCGCTCTTCAATCTGCGCCGACAAACGATCGAGCAAATCGTTCGCTTCTTTTTCAGTGCGCCCGCGCGCGGTCAGATGAATCTCAATCTCGCTTTTATTAAATAGAATCGTCGTCACCGGATTGTCGTACTGCGTGTAAACCGGCGCGATCTTTTCATCCACTGCCGACTCACCCATTCCCGCCACGCGCAACATCCGTCGCACGACGCGCAGACTTCCCGCGCGTCCCGCGAGCCGTTCAGCCACGTGATTTTCAAACATCGGATGCATCTCACGTGGCGGGCCCGGCAGCAGCACGATCGCCGCGCCCTGGTGATCGAGAAACATGCCCGGCGCCGTGCCGTTTGGATTCGACAACACCACGGCGTCCTCGATCACCATCGCCTGGCGCGAATTCCGCTCCGGCATCGTCACGCCAAACGATTGAAATCGTTGTCGAATCTCAGCCAGCACGACCTCGTCGAGCAACAAGCGACGACCGAGTGCGCGCGCCGTGATCTTGCGCGTGATGTCGTCTTCGGTTGGACCAAGACCGCCCGTGGTGATCACCACTTTCGAACGGCGCACGGCATCTTTAATCGCTTCTTCGAGGCGGGCATCGTCGTCGCCGACGATCGTTTTGAGTTTTACTTCGATGCCGATGGCATTGAGTTTTTCGGTAAGCCAGAGACTGTTGGTGTCAGTGCGGTCGGGCGCTAGCAGTTCCGAACCGATCGCGATGATTTCGGCTGTCAGCGTCTCAAACAATTATGACTCGTTAAGCAAAAGAGATGTCTCGCGCAAAGGCGCAAAGACGCAAAGAAGCGAAATCCGCTTTGCGGCCTTCTTTGGGACTTTGCGCCTTTGCGTGAGATGGTTCATTGAAGTCTTGTTTCGTCCTGATAAACGTCGTGCAGCACCTTCGAGATCGGCGGCGGCGGCGAGATAGCGCTCAGCGGCATCGAGGGCGCAAAGGTCATTTCTTCAGGCGCTTCGACGACTTGATTCTCTGGTTTGACATTACTCTTTTCAGTCTCGATCTGAGCACGACTTTCAAGCAGTATCTTCTCTGCGTTGCGCTGGCGCGCGCGTTCCAGACCTCTGATCGCGGCAAGAGTTTGCGGCGCACTTGCCGGATGATATTCGATCCGCCGCAGCATCATCACGTAACGGCGCAGTTGCGGCGACGGCGTGGTGCGATGCGTTTCATCATTGTGCTCGTCTTCAGTTATGCGCGAAAGATAATCGACGCTGGCCTGGTGATTACCGAGACGATGATAGAGCGCTCCGAGTGCGTAGTAGTTTAGTGGTGGCGGATCGGGCATGATCTCGAGCAAGCTCTCACCGTGTTCGATCACTTCCGCGATCTCAAATCCATACCAGCGTCGCTCTTCTTCGCGGAGTATCGTGTCGGCCGCAATGTAGAAATCAAACATCCGCTCCACTTCACGCGCCTGCGCGCGACGAACAAAGAGCCAGACAACAAGCACCATGCTGGTAATCATCACCATGATTACCGGTGGAAACCCCACCGCATTGAGCATCGCTACAACAATAACAACTGCGATCGCTTTAGTTGTGAGTTTCCCCATGCCCGTCATTGAACTCCTCCACTTCTACTTCTTCGCCTTGTTCTTGAGACGCGCCGTGACGGCCATGCCGGCCTCTTCGGTAGAGAGTTGTCCTCCAAGATCTCTGGTCGTTTCGTTTGCAGAGATCGCGGCGCGCACCGCCTCTTCAATTTCTTTGCTCAACGTTTGGAAGCCCAGGTATTCTAGCATCATCGCCGAGGTCAGAATAGATCCAATCGGATTCGCGATTCCCTTGCCCGCGAGCGGTGGCGCGCTGCCGTGCACCGGCTCGAACAACGATACCTTGCCGGGATGAATGTTGCCTGAAGCAGCGAGGCCAAGCCCGCCCTGAATCGCGGCGCCGAGGTCCGTCAGGATGTCGCCAAAAAGATTGTTGCTGACGATGACGTCGTACTGCGTGGGATCGAGCACCATGAACATCGCCATCGCATCGACATACTGATGATTCGCCGTGATCTCCGGATAACCCGCCGCGACTTCTTTAAAGACACGCTGCCAGAGATCGCCGCCAAAGCGCTGCACGTTTGACTTGTCAGCCATCGTCACCCGCTTGCGCCCGTTTGCGCGCGCGTACTCGAATGCCGCGACGATGATTCGTTCGACTCCGCAACGCGTGTTGACTTCATCCTGAAGCGCGATCTCATCGTCAGTTCCGTACTTCAAAAACCCGCCGGCACCGCAGTAAGCGCCTTCCGTGTTTTCCCGAAAGACAACGAAATCGATGTCTTCAGTTTTGCGATCTCGCAACGGCGTGAGGCGATCGTTGAGTAGTCGTACCGGCCTGAGATTGATGTAGAGATCGAGACCGCGACGCATGCCCAGGAGAATGTCTTCCGCGTGTTTGTTGGATGGCACTCTCGGATCGCCAAAAGCTCCCGCAAGGATCGCGTCAAACTTCGCGCTCAACATCTCGAGTCCATCAGGAGGTAACGTCACTCCCTCGCGTAGAAACTTTTCCGCGCCCCAGTCAAAGTCGACAAACTCGAGCTCGAGGCCGTTGGCTTCCTGCAGGTGTCGCAACACGCGAACTGCTTCGCGCATCACTTCAGGACCGATTCCGTCACCGGGAATGACTGCGATTCTTTTCATAGTTTCACGTTTGAGCAGCCTTTATCCACAGATTCATTTCCTAAAAAATCCGTGTAATCTGCGGCTACTCTTTTTTCTCTTTCATCACGCGCTCGACAATCTTCGGCAAGCTCGCCAGCACCGTATCGCCAACAATCTTCATGCTTTGTGGCGATACTTTGTCGATCGTGTCGTCAGCTTTATGCCAGTACGGATACGATCCGAGTTGAATCAGATCAACCGCGTCCACTCCCTCGCGAATAAACGGCTCGTGATCGTCGCCGCCCACGCCTTCCTCGCGATCGACAAACACTTTACCGTGACCTAGCTCGCGGCCTGTTTGCCAGATGATGTCCTGCAACCATCGCGTGCTCATCGGATCTCGACCGAGTTCGAGATTCTTGTAGCCCATCATATCGAGCAGGATCATTGCGCGCGTGTTTGCCAGTTCATTTCGCGCGCGTAGTTGCGAAACGTACTGGCGGCTGCCGTACGTGTTGTCGGGATCCTCTTCGCTACCACACTCGCTCCAGCCCTCGCAAAAAGCCTCTTCACCATCAAAGAACACGAGCCGGTACGTCACCTTCGGTTTTTCTTTCACACTGCCCAGCACTCGCCCAATCTCGAGCAACGTCGCCACGGACGTTGCCGGATCGTTTGCGCCCACAAAAAGCATGTCTTTGTAATACTTCGTATCGTAGTGGCTCGTGATGAGGATCAGTGTCTTCGTTTCACCGGCTATCTCGCCGACGATGTTTGTCATCTTCTTCTCGCCGTGCGGAGTGGTGGCACTGAACTCGTCGATGGAAACGTTCCAGCCGTAAGACTTCAATTGGTCCGATATGTATTCGCGAGTTTTTGCGAGTTGCGGGCTGGCAGGCGGACGTGGTCCGAAGTCGAGCTGCTTCCGCACGTGGTCCATCGCACGTTCGCCATTGAACGCCGCGACGATAGGGTCGGTGCGAGACGGCGGACGCGGGCTGGTTGAGATACCCGCGCGTGGTCGTGCCGGCGGATCGTTTTTTGGGCAGGCAGCAAACAACACCGGCATCAGCAACGCAATCGCCAGCAAAGCTACGCGGTTTCCTGTGCCGTTTGGCTTGCTCATTATTCCTTCGCTTCGTTTTTTGCGCGTGCCCTGGCCCGGTTCATGATCGAGTCGAAAGCTTTCGAGCCGTAAGCGAGCGGTTTCTCCATGGCTGAATCCAGGGCTTCGGATGCAGTGATGGCTTCAAACTTCATGAGCGTCGCGAGCTTCTTAGTGAGCGGCAACGTGCCGAACCTTTTTACTAACTCCGAAGCGGTGTCGGTTTGAGAAGGCGGCGCTTGCGGTCGCGTAGTGACCTGCACCACGACTTCACCGTGGTTCTCGATCTTGACCTGACACGCCAGGCGCAAAGCCTGCTCCAACTGTTCGACGCCGAGTTGCTTCTCTTCGGCCATGCTTGGTGGCGAGAGTAATTCCGCGCCAGTCATTATTGACACCACACACGACGGACAGTCACCTTTTCCAATCGTGCAACCCGCACCAAGAGGTGCACCCATCCGGCGCGCAGCGTCGATGAGATAGGTTCCCTGTGCGACGACTCCGCTGATTCCGGAAGGTTCAAATGTAATCGAGACACTCATCTCAACCTCCAACCTGTTTGATCTGTTTTGGTTAGTGTAAAGCCGGGGGAGACTTCTGCAAAACCTAGGAGCTAGCGGTGAGGTTTCTTTCGCTCTGCTGCCTCGCCAGTTGGCAGTCGGCGCAAACGCCGATGATGCGCAACAGGTGTTGAGTAATTTCAAACTGATGCTGCGCGGCCATGGCATCCTGAAGCGCTTCAAGCTCGGCCGAGTAGAACTCGATAATCTTGCCACACTCCGAACAGATCATGTGATCGTGATGCTGATGTTTGTAGTTGTGTTCGTAGTGCGTGCGCCCGTCGCCAAAGCGAACCTCACGCGCGAGGCCAGCCTCAGTCAGGAGTTTCAGGGTGCGATAGACAGTCGTTTGACCAACGGTCGGGTCTTGTTTTTTGACGAGCTGGTAGAGATCTTCGTTTGAGAGATGCTCTTCAGTGCGCAAAAAAACATCCAGGATCAGGTCGCGCTGAGATGTACGCTTCAGCCCCCTTTTCTGGATGTGTTTAAGAAAGACTTCCTGTTCTTCTGTTGGCTCTTCGGTCACGGTCATCAGTGTTGAGATTCTAACACCTGGGGTCAGGAGGGCAAAGAGTGTGGCTGTTAGTAAATAAGGTCACCTCACGCGGACGCTGCACCGGCTCTGCCACGTAGCAAAATTTGGATGTTATTCAAGAAATTGCATTATCCTCCAAATTTTCGTCGCACATAAGACTGGTGGGGTTAATATTTGCTAAGGAAATCGGGATTTTTCTGAAAACAACTCAGGGCATATTTTTTGCTGTTAATACTTTCCCGTATACCCCGCTGGAAATAACTCGGTCTTAATTTCTGTTTAATTTGTTTTGAGTTCCATTGCTCTTTGACCAGAGCAATGAGTCAGCAGTTCAGTGAATGCTCCCATTCACTGTCGTGATTGGATCTCATCGGTCCAGCTTTGCAACCACTCAAGCCAGTTCACTAGTTTCAACTCTGATTTGAGATCTCCAACTCCTAGGAGGAAACATGAGAAAGTTTACGAAAACTTTGATCGTGGGTATGGCGGTTCTGTTGGCTCAAATCGTGACTCAGGGCCAAACGACAACGGGTTCTCTAGCGGGAACCGTTACTGACCCCGGTAACGCCGTCATTGCGGGCGCCACCGTCACGATCGCCAATGTCACTACGGGTGCAGAGCGCACCGGAATAACCAACAGTTCTGGAGCATTCGACTTCCAGACTCTCCTGCCCGGCACATACACGATTTCTGTCGAGGCTTCGGGATTTAAGAAAGCTATAGTCCGGGAAGTTATTGTCTCGGTTGCATCGACTGCTCAAGTCACCATACCGCTGGAGATCGGCCTGGCAAATGAAACGGTTACGATTACAACTAACCAGGACGTAATTAATATTACGAGTCCGAGTCTGACTAACGTTATCAATACCAGACAGGTCGTTGATCTCCCGCTTGGTGGTCGAAACCCGGTCGAGCTTGCCGCATTACAGGCCGGCATCGCGGTAGTCGGAACTGACACGCGCGGTGCGTCCGTAGGAGGACTCCGGCAAACCGCGGTAAACCTCACACAAGACGGCATCAATGCAATGGACAACTTCGTTAAGACCAGTTCGTTCTTTGCGATCACTACACCGTCGCTGAACTCGACTCAGGAATTTAGTATCACCACCGGCACGGTTGGCTCAGATGCAGGGCGCGGCGCCGCGCAGGTCAACCTCGTCACCAAGGGCGGCACGAACGAGTTTCATGGTGGCGCTTTCCTCCAGCTGATAAATGAGAGCTATAACGCCAACACTTTTTTCAACAACTTCAACGGCACGGTTAGACCGATATTGCGGCAACACTTCTATGGTGGTGACATTGGCGGCCCAATGTACTTCCCGAGATTTGGTCAAAGTGGGCGGAGTGTTTATAGCGGCAAGGATCGGGCGTTCTTTTTCTTCTCGTACGAGGCCTTCCGCCAGAGTCAGGGCAGGGCGAATAATCGCAACGGTGTTCTAACCCAGCAAGCAAGGAGCGGCATATTCCGCTACGTCGGCACGAATGGGGCGCTGCAGACCGTCAATCTTCTAACTCTCGGCAGCGTGCACACACTGAACCCGGTCATGACTGCACATCTTGGGCTGATACCATTTGCCAATAATTTCAACTGCACAAACAGCGATGGCTTCAACATCGGCTGCTACACTTTCAACGTTTCGGAAAGCAACGTTAACGATAAGTACGTTTTCCGCTATGACCACGAACTCTTCAAAGACACGAGTCTGGGCTCACACAAAGTTGAATTCGTTTATAGCAGGGTCGTGACGGCGACCCATCCAGATGTTTTTACAAACGGACTTGACGCTCCATTCCCTGGCGGCGTTAACGGTTTTCAAGCATCAACGCGAAATCTGATTACGCCGGCCCTCGTCTCAACGTTTGGTAGCAACTGGACCAACGTCGTGCGCTATGGCCGTCAATGGGCCCCGGTAGATTTCAATCGCGACTCAATGCCATCAGCCCCGTTTACTTCCCTCCCCGGCGTGCTTGTTAACTATGACAATACATTCATGCCGCAGCCGCGGAACACAATCGTAAACCAGGTTACAGATAACCTTTCCTGGACCAAGGGCAACCACCTGTGGAAGTTTGGCGCTGACTGGCAGAACGTATTGGGAATCAGCCGCAACGACGCCGGCATCAATCAAACAATCCAGCTGGGAACCAATGCTGCCAACGGTACCGGGTTCACGCTGGCCAACCTGCCTTTTGGTTCGAATGCAAATCTGACTGCCGCCACGACTGTCTATGCTGCGATTGTGGGCAATTTAC
>DATENQ010000277.1:0-5366 GCA_035275005.1 Pyrinomonadaceae bacterium
CTATATTTCTTGACTCCGATCAATTCACCTTGGTATTCTCCGCGCGCCCGATAATTACCTAAAACGACCCCTTCCAGTCGGTTCATCGTGTCTCATCCGGTAACCGGCCCATCATTTTTGATAGAGAGATAACTTGTGAAATCCGTAACCATGGTTTCGTGGGAGTTCGATCCGTTTTTTACGCGAGGCGGCCTCGCGTACGCCGTTCGCCGGTTGGCAGACCAGTTGGCCGGGCTGGGGATCGAAACCACAGTGCTTATGCCGGGCTGGGTGGACACTCCGCCCGCCAACGGCTTGTCGCCCTTATTGAAGCCGATATCTTTGAAAATGCCGGATGGAATCAGTAGTGCTACTCGAGCGGTTCAATGTAGTGAGTTTTGTAGCGCCGCGGTGAATGCATTCGAAGAGATGAGCGACAATTCAGAATCAGACGCCGTCATTGCTCACGGTGACGGAGGCGCGATGTTCATTGTCATGCGCAACGGAAAGCCGTCCCGTGTGCCTTCGGTCTTCTGGCTTCATGGCCTTTACGATCCGCCAATCAGTGATTTTACGAAAGCGCAACGCCGGCTCCTTCCGTCGCAATCCCTGCTCGCTTCAGTCGTGATGATGGCCGACATCGTCGTCACGAGCATGGGTATTTTAAAGGACGCGCGCGAGGTCGAATGGCCTGACGGGCTCAGGGAATTGCAGAAAGCACTCACCACTGCGTCGGCTGAAAATCGAGTGTTGACAGTCGAATCTATGGGGTGTCTTCCGGAAGTCTGGAAGAATTCAGAGAACAAACTAAGTCTCAGTTCAAGCCTGGAGAATCTGAAGAACATGTCTTCGCCGTATGTTCTTTTCCCCAGCCGTCCGACGATCACTAAAGGCTTCGGCATTTTCACGTCGATCGCGGAGCGTCTGCAGGCGGACAACATCGCGTGTGTGGCAGTGGGACCACCCGCGCCGGACGCAAGGCTCGAGAATCCGTCGCCAAACGATCTCGTCCACTGGTTGCCCTGGCTACCTCAGGAGGAGTTGCCAGTCGTAATGAACAACGCAACCTGTACAGTTCTACCAAGCATAAGCGAAGGCTTCGGTTTGACGGCGGCCGAGTCGATTAGCCTCGGGGTTCCGACTCTATATCACCAGGTCGGCGGTCACCATGGTTTGCAGGAACGGCCAAACGGATTGCCGATCACGCTAACGACAAATGAGCGTGCGCACCTTTACCGTTTGATGTCAGAATTAAGCACTACTTATTCCTGGGCGACCTGGACCAGGCACGAGAAATCGTTGCAGTCAGTTATCGACAAATGCATTGAAGCCGTCAGGTCGATGACGTATCGTGGAAAGGTACCGTTTGCGCCGACGGAAAATCCTTATCTCGCCAGCCTGCCGATAGAAGAGGAGCAATGGGGGAATAAGCTTCTTCGCCGGATGAGAAATGATGTAGTTTAGAGTTCACGCTTTAGCTTGTGCCTCGAAACAGGCTGAACTCTGAACTTCGGAGTTGGTGGAAAGACAAATGGTAGAGTTGTTAGACGGTCGTCCAAGATTGATTCATCTCTTTCCCTGGGACCTCACCGTGGGCGGCGCACAACGCATGCTCGACCTCTGGTGTTCGCACGAAGCTCATCGCTGGGACGCGCACATTCTTACAGCCGGCGCGCGCGGGCCGTTTGCTTTCGCCGGCGCCACAGTGCATTCGGAAGTGGAGCGTTCGCAAATCCCGAGTCTGATAGAAAGCCTGCAACCGGATTTGCTCGTTCATCACGAGCCTTCTGATAAGAACGGGATCAATTCCACGTGCCCTCAAGTCTGGATCTTCCATTGCAGAAATTCTCTGCGAGAGTTGCCGCCAAAACACACAACGCCGGAAGTGGTGTTTTCGAACTTCGACTCAGACGAAATCAATCCGGCATGGCGGCAGTTGCCACTCAAGGTGTTGCGACCGCAAATCGATACCGCCGAGTTTCACCCAACTAAACAGAAACATGCCGGACTTGTCTGCGGCATTATCGGCCGTCTGCACGAAGATAAGGTTCCGAAGTCTTTCATCGAGGCGCTTCAGGCGTGGCAACCTGGTCCATGGCGAATTCGCTTCATCGGCCATGGGTTGGATACCGGTTATCCGCGCTACGTAAGGGAAAAGATTGCAAACCTGCCGTGGGTCGACTTTTCAGATGACGTGCCGCCTGGCCAGATGCCGTCCGCGCTGCGCGAGCTGGACGCAGTGATGATCACGACGGACGCTGCTCAGGGTGAAACCGGTTCCTACGCCGCACTGGAAGCGATGGCGACGGGACTGCCGGTGATCGCCCGCGACTTGTCCGGGCTCAGGTACAACTGCGCGGATGTTCCACTTTACGCGAATACCGACACTGAACTTCTGGCTGCGGTTCGCACTTTGGACGACGAGGAAGCGCGTTCCGCGGCAGGCAGCAAGGCCCGCCAATTCGTTCTTAACCATGGTACCCACTCACATGCGATGACTCATAGCGCGGGCTTCTCAGCAGCTCTCCGCTGCGAAGTCTCGATCCTGATGCCGGTTTTCAATACTCCGGCAGTGTGGTTGTCTGAGTGTTGGGACTCGATCCGTGAGCAAACGTTTCGCGAGTGGGAACTCGTTCTCGTGGATGATGGATCACGAACAGACGAAACCATCGCGGAGATCGATCGCATTGCGAGAGATCCTCGAGTCGTTCTCGTTCGACTCGATGAGAATCAGGGTATTTCTCGTGCGCTAAATGCGGGACTGAGTCACTGTCGCGCAGATTTAGTGGCCCGGATGGACTCCGACGACACGATGCTGCCGGCGCGGTTGCAGCGACAGGTTGAATATATGCATGCTCATCCCGATGTGACTGTACTCGGAACTCAAATGCAGGAGCACGCAATAAAACCTGCTCAGCCAGTCTTATCGCCCCGGCATCCCGAGCAGGTTACGGACGAATACATCGAACACCAGCGCAACAACTCGTCGATTTGGTTTCTCAACCATCCCACGGTGATGATGCGTCGTCGTGAGGTGATGAACCTGGGCGGCTATCCTGTATATCGCGTGGCTCAGGATCTGGGACTCTGGTTGAAAGTTTTTAGAGCAGGTCTGAAGATCCACAATTTGCCGTCAGTAGAGTTGAATTACCGGCGACATGCGAAGCAGGTTACGAAAGCCGACGGCGTGCGGCTCGAGGAGTATGCCCGGATCGTTGAAGAGTGCTACTACTCCTCTTCATTCTCTCAAACGAATTTCTAAAGCGACTCTTGAACTCGTGCAGCTCGTAGTGTCCTCGCTTAGCGCGATCAAACCCCAACCCTGCCGCAACCGACAGAGGAGGTATCAATGTTGAAATTACGTTTGCTCTCTTCGGTGTTGTTTTGCTGTCTGCTACTGGTGTTTTCGGGATCGTCATTTGCACAATCGCCGGAGGCTATTACCGAAAGTGATGTAGTGGCACTTATAAATTCCGTCGATAATGCGACCAGAAAGAAAAATCTCGCTGGGATGCTTGCTCCGCTTGCAAGCGACATCAAGATTAAATTGGCCGTCTCTGCACGAGGAAGTGACAAGGAGGAAGTCGTCCATTTAACCAAAGAGCAGTTCACGTATATAACCAAACGAACACTACGCCAAAGGTTCGCATACACTTTGGAACGGAAGAATACGCGAGTGAAGCTCTACGACGATAACAAGACGGCGATGGTCACCAGCGACCTTTATGAAACCGTGACAACTGCGCGAGGCAAGCTCCGAGCAGTCTCATCGGAAACGTCTGTCGTAACCCTGCGGGACGGCAAACTTTTATTCATTTCAGTTGAGACCAGAATGCGCTTCTACTGATGTTTTGGCTTGACGTTGTAACCGCGCTCGCCGAAAGGTGAGAGATTGTCGAGCCACAGTTGCTCCAGCGCGCGCAGATCGTCCTTAGGATCGTATTGCGTAGCTTCAGGTGGATTGAGTGTATCGAGAACCTCAAACTCGAACGCCTCAGGACCAAACTCCGCCCACTCCTTCTGTAGTTCACGATTAGGGTGTCCGCCCATGCGCAGTTGAGTCTGTTGCCGGTTCAGCATCGACGGCAGATCAACACTCACGCCAATCAACACCTTCCCGTTAACAGTATTCCTCACCTGATAGACACCCATCGGACGACGTGTCTCTTTGTACTGTCTGGTTAGCGCCTTCTTATCCATCAGTTTTTATCAGTGTAATCCGTGGCTAAAAATCTACCAACCCTACGCCCGGACAATCGGGACACTCGACAGCACTCACCACAAACTGACACCGGCAACGGGGGCAGTATGAGATGGAATTCTCTTCACGTTGGGTTGGCGCTGAGAGTTCTTCAGGCTTGAGATAACGACCGGCTCTGACCTGTTCCAGACAGACATTGAGTTGCTCGGCAGCAGTCCAACCGATCGTCTGCTCAGCAACCTCATCAGAAACTTCGTGCTTCAACGGATGCTGCAAATCGAGGATAAAGGCACGCATGAACTGTTGCTCGCCCGATCCGGTTAGCAAGCTCGCAACAACAATCGGACTGTACTCAGCTAAAAGATTTCTCGTGAGAATGTCGGGCGCGCGCATCGACACCGGCGGACACAAAATCATCTTCACTAAATTCTCAAACCGCTCCGACGCTTCAGCCGGAAACAACTGCTTATGCGCGCGATAAAACAGAATTCCGATCAGCACTGCCAGAATGACCATCACCGCCGCAACAGGAATTATCAGGCCCATCAAACTGAAACTACTCACCAGCACCGGCGTCACCACAAACAGAAACAGGAACAGGATCGAACTCAGTTCTCGCATCGGTTGAATGACATCGTTTCCTTCGCGCAGACGAGCGGCGGCCTCGTCCGTCGCAAACTGCTTGCTGATCCATGTGCGCGCTAGTCGTTCGCGTTCCGCAGCGGAGGCCTTCGTCATCTCAACGATCAACTTCGCGAGTGTTTTGGCTTGTCGCGCAGTCGCACACTTCGCGAATCGCTCACCGTTGACGAGCAGATAAACACCGTCAGTCTTCGAACTACTTACTTTGCTGAACGGCAAAAATTGTCCGGTTTGATTAGGCGATCTCGCTTCCGACGGAAGTGTTTGTAAGTTGTAAGCACAAATACCCGAAGGCGAGATCGAGATCGGCGACAAGTGCGACAGGAAAACACGGCCCGCGGGCGGCAACGGATTCAAAAAGAGAATTCCACCGTTTGCGTTTCCGAGCCACGATGGCGGCACTGTCAAACGCCAGCGCCCGCCCATGCGCGAGACGAACGCGACAGACTCCCGCTTCACCCAAATCAAACACTCCGTAAGATAGAGCAGGATAAGGATGAGTAGCAGCGTTTGGGCTTCACTCATATCCGCAGATTATGCTTCC
>DATENQ010000278.1:0-10197 GCA_035275005.1 Pyrinomonadaceae bacterium
ACGAGGACCGTGGTCCAGGTCGAGCCGCCGTCGAGACTGCGCAATACGCCGGAGCGTGTGGCAGCGTAAACGTGCTGGCCGTCCGATGGGCTGACGACGATGTCGTTCACGAAGAAGAAGTCTGCACTTGACGCGGTTGCAGGCAAGCGCGTCCAGGTAGCGCCGGCGTCAGTCGACTTGAAGATGCCTGCGCCGCGCACGCCGTCCGCGTTGAAGAAACCTTCACCGGTGCCGGCGTAGATCGTGCTTGAGTTTGACGGATCGAACGCCATGCACGTGACGGCGATGTTCGCGAGGAAGTCGTTCAGCGGTGTCCATGCGTTACCGCCATTGGTTGTTTTCCAGATACCGCCGGCAACTGCCGCGGCATACATCACGTCAGGATTGATAGGATCGATCAGTAGCGCGCGCGTACGGCCGCCGACGTTGCCCGGGCCGATTGACTGCCACGTGCCGAGCGCGCCACTCGTTGAGGAGCTGCCGTCACCGGCGCCGCCGCCACCCGTACCGTTGGGAAATTCACCGTCTTCGCCATTGAACACTTCGTCAACATCACCGTTGGTCTCAGTTGCTGAGGGCAGGTTCTTGTTGCGCGCACTCGAGAAGCGCTTCATTTTCTTAATCTTGTCTTTTGCCTTGAAGTAGCGTTCGATGGGGAGTTGCTTCTCTCCCTTGGGCAGGCGCTTTTGTAAGTACCACTCGATTGCCTCGCGTGGCTGATCGGTGCGTAGAACGTCCTCGTCCTCTTCACCTTTAAATAAATAGGCGAGACGAGGATTGCGCTTGATGAGCTCACGTCGCTTGGCGAGCTCTCTGCGTGACTCACGCTTTTCGCGCGCCTCTCGATTGGGTTCGGAGGTCTTGGAGGCTTTGCGCTCAACGCGCGATTTTTGTTGTTTTGGGGCCTTGTTGTCGCGTGCGAACGTGGCAACGCCATTCGATAGTAGAGTACAGATCAGAAACAGTGACGTAAGCAAGCCGCGCATGGGGTAGATGTCCTTTCTTGGAAACGCTGACAGTTATCGCGTGAAGCGCCGACAGTTAGTTAATGCCAAATCTCCTACTTCGGCTCGTAACAGAAGGAATGGAGATACAACTTAATGGGAGTGTTAAAACCTCAATGTGAGAGTCAGGGCAGCGCATTATAAGACATGCGATGGCGTTTAGCCACAAAGAACGCACAAGGCACAAAAGGCGGCGAACTCTTTGCGCCTTGGTGCTTCTTTGCGGCTAATTAACGACAAACGATTACCTGGCCTTCACCATCACGTTGCCGCCGCCGAGCGGGAGCAGCGCGGTGGGGGTGCCGAGGCGTCGCCAGATCAGGCCGTTGTTGTCAAAGATGGTGATCGCGTAGGCGTCGTCCTGGCGTGGCAGCAGCAGGTCGCCGTCGCGTGCGTCCACGATGAACGTGAAGTTGCCGAACGACTGCACCACCAGACCGGTAGCCCGATCGATCTTCTGAACCACGCATTTGGACTGGAATGACGAGCGATTCAAAATGTTCGTGCCGGGCTCAGTCGAGAAGTTCAGGAAACCACCCTGCCAGCTAGTGTCCTTCACAACGTAGTTGAATCCATCTGTGCCGCGGAAGACGAGGATCGAGTTGCCCTTCAGTCTTCCCTTTGCGCTGGCGACAGCAAACCCGAAATTCGCCTTACCGTTGGCACTTCCGCTATCAGGTATCCAACCACCACCAGACGTCTGCGTATCGTTGGTGCCGATGGCAACATTTATCGTGCCGAGGCCGACAGGGTTTGCGGTCCAGTAGCCGTTGTTCGTGTCGATCTTGACCCTCACGACATACGTATCCGTAGTTAAACCGCGGAGGGCTAACGCATCGCCGTTAGCATCAACCGGCACGCCTCCAATCGTGATATCGGGGGTGTTACCGATGTTATTCGACTTGAAGAGCTCAAAGGTCACTCGCGCGAGGGTGATGTCACCCGGAGCGCCATCCGTGTCCTGTGTGAGATGTGCTCCGAGACGCACGGTGGCCGTGGTTACCGTTGGACCAGCGGTTACGACACCGCTGTCGCCAGTGTACGAAGTCTCCGCCGTTTCCTTGTTGACGGTAATCGTGACTGTTGCGTTCGTAGTGGCGTTGTGCGGATCGACTACCTGGAGATTGATCGGATAAACACCTGCTACGACCAGTGGATTGCCGGAGATCGTCAACGAACCGGGGCCGGTTGGCGTGACCGTCAATCCCGCCGGTATCGACGAGAGCACGGTCAGATTCAAATCCGCGGTTGAGTCGTCAACATCCGAGACAGACACGGTCACAGGTGTGATCGGATCGCTGTACTGCACCGTTTGCGACAACAGGTTAATCGTAACCCCCGGTGCGTCGTTGACGGCGTTGACGGTTACGTTGACATTGGCTGTCGCGGTGCTGCCGTTTCCGTTGTCGACGGTATAGGTGAACGAGTCACTGCCGAAGAAGTTCGGAGCTGGTGCGTAGCGAACAGTCTTGTCTGGATTGATCGAGACGGTTCCGTTTGCGCCCTGCGTCACCGAAACGACGTTCAGTGTAGCGCCGTTAGAATCGTTAGCAAGCACGTTGATGTCGACGGGCGTGTCTTCGTCGGTGGTTGCGGTATCGTCGTTAACAATCGGACCCGCGTCCTGAGTGATCGTCACGTTACGGCCGGCAACGGTGAGCGTCCCCACACGCTCCGCGCCGGTTGTGTTCGGGGCGACTGTGAAGTTGACGGTTCCATTTCCATTGCCACTCGCTCCTGAATCGATCGTGATAAAGGAGCTGTTACTCACCGCGTTCCAATCGCACGGCGCTGTGGCAGACAAGTTTTTCGTCACCGTCACGCTGCCCGTGTTACCCGACGAGGAGAAAGCCAGGTTCGCGGGTGAGACGGTTGCACATGACGTCGGAATCGTGACTTTGAAAGCACCGCGACCGTGCGTAAAGGCAAACAAAGTCGTCACGCCGTTGTTGTTCACCGCCGAGAGCGACTCCACCACCGTATTCGAGAAGCCGGTGGTTTCGGTTGCCCAGTTCTGCCCGTTGTCGAGTGAGACGAACACGCCGAGATCCGTGCCGACGTAGATGCGTTGACTGTCATTCGGATCGATCACGACGCAGTGCACCGGAATGTCCGGGATGGCATTCACGTTTCCGGGTGTCTGCGTACCGTCGGCGAGTGTCCACGTCGCGCCTCCGTCCGTGCTTCTGAACACGTGACCGGCGCTAGTGCCGTTGGCGTTCGGCGTGCCGTTGAAGTTCGAGATTGTGGCCCAGACGTTCGACGGGTTTGTCGGATCGTATTCGACCCACGAGATCGTGCCGTTGCCGTTACCGCGCGGGGTGAATGACTGCAGCCATGTTGAAGCCAGAACGCTGGCTGCGTCGGCAGTTAGTCCCACAGTTGTACGACGGAGCTGTCCTGAGGCGGCGCCGTTTATGACTACGTTTGAGTTGAGCGGCGAGATTGCCATGGCGGTGATTGAGCCGCCTGTCTGTTGCGCGTTACTGGTCCTGGTCCAATTCGTGGCGTTGTTGTCGGTGCGCCACATGAAACGGCCTCCGATCCACAAACGGGTCGGCGTTATCGGATCCATTCTGAAGACCGTGATGAACGGGAATACATCGCCTGTAATTCCAGTAATGACAGGAGCGGAACTGGCGCCGCCATTAGTTGACCGGCGCAATGAAAGACCGGTGGTCTCGAAAAATATCGTGTTCGTATTGGCGGGATTCACCGCAACATATCCGCCGTCACTACCGTTGATGCGTTCCCATGCGTTTGGACCAGCGACGTCCGTACCGCGAATGGTGCCGTTATCTTGCGTACCGCCGAAGTACGTTTGACCGTTTGGATACGGCAGGCCGTGATAGAACTGGGTAACTGCATACCCGTTATTCAACGATTCCCAAAGCACGGGGTTGGAAAAAGTGAAGAGCGCGCCCGGTGCGAATGGATTACCGCAGATGGGGCTTGCAGGCGTGATGGGACCACCACTTGGCGTGATGCCGTTCACGTAGCCAACATTGGCGGTCGTCGCATTCTCGCTCTTAAAGAGGCCTCCATCGTTTCCGGCAAACATCGTTTGATTAGTAGTACCGTTGTAGTTTGGATGGAAAGCGATGACGTGGTTGTCGGAGTGGACGAATTGTGGAGGATCGTTGTTTGGTGGAATGCCATTGCCTTGAAACCACCAGTACGAGGCAACACCCCAGTTGATACCGCCATTGTCTGAGCGGAACAGATCAACACCGCCTGCCCACACCCTCTCGGAATTCATCGGATCTACGACAATTGTGTTGTCATACCAGCCCTGGTTTAGCATTTGACTGGTACCGCTTCCGCACTGTGTCAACGCGCCATTAACGGGGTTGCTGAGAAGTAGTGTGTCTTGCAGATTGGGACTGTTGTTGCGCACCCTGGCGGTCCATGAACCGGCATCGCCTGAAGAGTTAGACCGGAAGACGCCGAGCAGGCCATCGGTGTATGAAAGGCTGGGGAAGTTTGGATTTGTTCCCGCTCCGCACGAAATACACGTCGCCAGCGCATAAACAACATTTTGATTTGATGGCGCAATGGCGAGCGAGGTGCGGCCCTGATTGACTTCGGAGAAAACGTCCTGCCATGTTCCAGCGTCGCCCGCGTCCGTATTGCGGAAGATGTGCGCGCGTGCGAACGTGCCGACCGCGGCGAAAATGTAGTCCGTCGCCTGATCGGTGCGCATGACTAGATCCATGGCCCCGTTCGCGCCATTTGCAACGTTGGACACGAGGACCATGGTCCAGGTTGAGCCACCATCGAGACTGCGCAATACGCCGGTGCGTGTAGCAGCGTAAACGTGCTGGCCATTCGACGGGCTGACGACGATGTCATTCACGAAGAAGAAGTCTGCATTCGACGCGGTGGCGGGCAAGCGCGTCCAGTTAGCGCCGGCGTCTGTCGATTTGAAGATGCCCGCCCCTCGAACACCGTCAGCGTTGAGGAATCCCTCGCCGGTGCCGGCGTAGATAGTGTTTGAATCCGCTGGATCAAACGCCATGCAGGAGACCGCGATGTTTGCGAGAAAATCATTCAGTGGCGCCCATGAGTCACCGCCGTTGGTCGTTTTCCAGATGCCGCCTGCAACTGCCGCGGCATACATCACGTCAGGATTGACCGGATCGATCAGCAGCGCGCGCGTGCGACCGCCAACGTTGCCGGGGCCGATTGATTGCCAGGTGCCGAGTGCGCCATTAGTTGAACCGCCGGCACTAGCACTAATCATGCTCTTGGAGAACGCTATATCTGCGTCATTGAACAGTTCATCGCCGTCATTAAACTGAGCCTGAAGCGCGACGGTCTTGTTGCGCGCGCTTGAGAAACGCTTCATGCGTTTGATCTTCGCTTTTGCCTCGAAGTAACGTTCGACGGGCAGTTGCCTCTCGCCTTTTGGCAATCGCTTTTGCAAATACCACTCGATGCGCTCGCGTGGCTGGACGTAGCGCTGAACGTCGTCCCCCGCTTCACCTTTGAACAAATTAGAGAGTGGGGGATTGCGTTTGATTAGCTCTCTACGTGATTCATGTTTTGTACGCGGCCCTGGTTCACGTGCCGAAGTCTGGGATTCTTTGCGTTCAACACGCAATTCTTGTTGGGGTGGGTACTGATTATCGCGTGCGAATGAGGCGACGCCATTTAACAGGAGAGTACAAATCAGTGTCAGGGACGTAATCAGGCCGCGCATGGTACAGGTGTCCTTTCAGTGAAGCGCTTACAGTCGGGAAGCGCCTACAGTCAGTCTTACCCATCTCCTGCTTCGGCTCGAAACTAGAAGGAGTAGAAAAAGCTCGAGTTGTTAAAACTTCATTGTGAGAAATAGGGCAGAGCGGATTATAAGTCATTTAAAGGGTGCTTAGCCACAAAAAGCTCAGAAGCGGACCAACGTTTCCCGTAAGTTGTTCATGCCGTAGCGCTTCTATGGTCCACTTAATTTTATCCGAGAGTCGGAAATCATTTCTGGACCACCCCAGGCCTTCTGTAATAGCACCGATTTACAGAACCGATACCAAGGTATCGCCCGATACCTTTGTGTCATGGACGCACCTTCAAGGGTCATGCTCTACTTCTGTAAAAGGAAGACTACCCAAACGAAAGGAGATGATTGATGTCCAGTGCTGTGAATAAAACAGAGGCGGAAACAAAAGCCAAACCGGTTGAGGTGGCTGTGCTAGCCGGCGGTTGCTTCTGGGGTGTGGAGGATATCCTGCGCGATGTTTCCGGAGTGATTGACACCGAGGTTGGCTACACGGGTGGTCACCTGGAGAACCCGAGGTATGAGGACACGCATCACGGCAAGTCCGGACATGCGGAGTCGGTTCGCATCACGTTCGACCCGTCGGTTATCAGTTTCGAGGAGCTCCTTGAGCAATGGTTTTTCCGTCTGCACGACCCCACGACGCTCAACCGCCAGGGCAACGACACCGGGACGGAGTACCGCTCCGCGATATTTCCGCAGACGGAGGAGCAGCGAGCGATCGCGGAACGCGTCATCGCGCGTGTCGACGCGTCAGGTCGCTGGAAGCGGCCAGTCACCACGAGCATAGAGCCCGCAGGGACCTGGTATGACGCCGAGGATTACCACCAGGACTACCTGCGCAAGCACCCAGGCGGATACACTTGTCATTACCTGCGCGAATAAGCAACTAATAGGAGCGCAATGCGATGAAAGAATTCGATGCGATCATAATCGGCGCCGGCCAGGCCGGACCTTCACTTGCCGGGCGATTGACGGGCGCCGGCATGGCGGTAGCTTTTGTTGAGCGAAAGCTCTTCGGAGGGACGTGCGTCAACACCGGCTGCACGCCGACGAAGACACTCGTCGCCAGCGCTTACGCCGCACACCTCGCTCGCCGCGCCGCAGACTACGGCGTTCTCATCGAAGGCCCGGTGCGTGTAGACATGAAAAAGGTCAAGGCGCGCGCTGACGCTGTGGTCGAGGAATGGCGCACCGGTGTCGAGCGTCGGTTGCGCGACATGTCCGGTTGCACCGTGATCGAAGGACACGCTCGCTTCGAAGGGCCGCAACTGGTTCGCGCCGGCGATGAATTGCTGACGGCATCACGCATCTTCATCAATGTCGGCGGCCGCGCTTCAGTGCCCGACATGCCGGGCGTGCATGAAGTGTCTTTTCTCAATAATCGATCAATCCTCGAACTCGACTATCTGCCAGAGCACCTGGTCGTCGTTGGTGGCAGCTACGTTGGACTCGAGTTCGCGCAAATGTTTCGACGCTTCGGCGCAGAGGTGACAGTGGTCGAAAAATCGCCGCACCTCATCGGGCGCGAAGACGAAGAAATATCAAAAGCAATACGCGAGATTCTGATAAACGAAGGTATCAACGTTCGCACCAGCGCCGAGTGCATCAGCCTGGCGCCGCACGAGCGCGGCGTCGAGGTCGGCGTCAACTGCGAAGAAGGCGAGCCCACGTCGATCGGTTCGCACGTGCTGCTCGCGGTGGGTCGCCGTCCGAACACCGACGACCTCGGCCTCGAAGCGGCCGGCGTTGAGACGGACGCGCGCGGCTACATCAAGGTTGACGACGGACTCGCCACGAACGTCGCCGGTATCTGGGCGCTCGGCGACTGCAACGGACGCGGCGCCTTCACGCATACGGCGTACAACGATTTCGAGATCATCGCTGCCAACCTGCTCGACGGCGAGAGCCGGAGCGTGAGTGAACGCGTCCTCGGCTACGCGCTCTACATCGATCCGCCGCTTGGTCGCGCCGGTATGACAGAGCGTGACGCTCGCGCCAAGGGGCGTCCAGTTCTCATCGGCCGTCGCCCGATGACCAGCGTCAGCCGCGCGGTCGAGAAAGGTGAAACGCAAGGGTTGATGAAGATAGTCGTAGACGCTGAGACGCGCAGGATTTTAGGAGCGGCCATCCTCGGCACGGG
This sequence comes from Pyrinomonadaceae bacterium, assembly GCA_035275005.1. Lineage (GTDB taxonomy): Bacteria > Acidobacteriota > Blastocatellia > Pyrinomonadales > Pyrinomonadaceae > PSRF01. The sequence continues at coordinate 7,919 of DATENQ010000278.1, forward strand.
CGGCGACGAAGCGATCCACGGCGTTCTCGACGTCATGCATGCCGATCTCCCTTACGAAGTGCTGAAGCGCACGATGGGCATCCATCCGACTGTCTCCGAACTCATCCCCACAATATTGGGCGAGTTGCGGAGCGCTGAGTAGAACTTCAGTGGCTGAGTACCAGTGCATAAGGAGCAGTTTTCAATGACCCTTAAGAAGGAAACTAAAACGTTTGGAATGCCTTGGGAAAGCCGGTATGGTTACGTCCAGGCGGTGAAAGTCGATGACACGATCTATGTGTCCGGTCAATTGAGTCATGACGAAGAGGGCAATGTCGTCGGTCCGGCTCCGCTCGATGACCGAGGTAACATCCGGGATCACTCGAACATGGAAATCCAGATGCGACAGACTTACGCGAATGCAAAGAGAATTCTCGCTGAGTTTGGCGCCACCTTAGACAACGTGGTCGAGGAAGTGGTGTACGTGACTGACATGGACAAAGCGATGGCGGTTGCCGGCGATGTTCGGAAGGACGCTTATGGATCACAAACTCCTCAGGTAGCGAGTACGATCCTGGTTACTCCACGACTTGCGTTTCCAACACAACTGATCGAAGTAAAGTTTACGGCAAAGGTGCCGCGATAACATGCACCGGCAAAGTATTATTTTCGTTTCGCTGCTGTTGATTATGGCAGTTGTGATCGTGACGGTTGGTTACGCGACGGGCCGGGGACCGCTTGCGGTCGTGAGCGGGTACGTCTCGCGACTGACATCGGGAGGTCAAATGATGCCTTCCCAAAGTATGACTGAGGAAAAGAAAGCACCGGCGGCGCCCGAAATCTCGAACGGCATCTGGATCAATTCCGAACCGCTTACACTTAAGAGCTTGCATGGACGCGTGGTGCTGATCGACTTCTGGACGTTCGCCTGTTACAACTGCCGCAACACCCTGCCTTCGCTCAAAAAGTGGGACGCGCAATATCGTGACAAAGGGTTAACACTCATCGGTGTACACACTCCGGAGTTAGACTTCGAAAGAGACATAGACCAACTGCGGCGCGAAGTTGCAGGGTTGGGCATCAAGTATCCGGTAGTCACTGACCAGGACTACTCAACATGGAAGGCATACGGCGTCGAAGCGTGGCCGACTGTGTTCTTGCTCGACAAACAAGGACGCGTACGCTGGACCCACGTCGGCGAAGGCTACTATGACGAGACCGAGCAAGTGATTAAGAAATTGTTGGCTGAGCAATCATCCCCCGGTTTGTAAACAGGAGAGGAAATGAAAGTAGCGCAGATAAGTAAGCCGGGCGGAGATTGGGAACTAGTTGAACGCGCGATTCCTGAGCCGGCGACTGGACAAGTTCGCGTGAAAGTTGAGGCCTGCGGCGTCTGTCACAGCGATGTGCTTGTCAAAGAAGGTCACTGGCCGGGACTTCAATTTCCACGTGTACCGGGTCATGAAGTCGCCGGAACCATCGATGCAGTCGGCGACAACGTGGCGCCATGGAGTTTAGGTCAACGCGTCGGTGTTGGTTGGCACGGCGGACACTGCTTCGTCTGCGAACAGTGTCGTCGCGGCGACTTCGCGATGTGCGTTAATCGCAAGGTCACCGGTTTCGACTTCGATGGCGGCTATGGCGAGTACATGATTGCCCCGGTAACTGCGCTGGCGGCTATTCCGGATGAAGTTCCCGCGGAAGAAGCCGGACCATTCATGTGTGCTGGTGTTACGGTTTACAACGCGTTGCGCCACTCGGGTGCTCGTGCCGGAGACCTCGTCGCGGTGCACGGCATCGGTGGTCTGGGCCATCTTGGAGTTCAGTATGCGCGACGGATGGGTTTCGAGACAGTAGCTATCAACCGGGGCAACGACAAACAAGCACTCGCGCAAAAGCTTGGGGCTCATCACTACATTGACGCTACTGCGACCGATGTCGTAGCGGAGTTACAAAAGCTCGGCGGAGCGCGCGTCATCCTCGCGACTGCTCCGAGCGCGCAGGCGATTTCTCCACTCGTTGACGGTTTATCGCCAAGCGGACTGTTGCTTGTTCCGGCGGCTCCAGCTGAGCCACTTACGATCAATGTGTTCTCGCTGATCGCGCATAGGAGTTCTGTCGCCGGCTGGTATTCAGGTACGGCGAAGGATTCACAGGACACACTGGAATTCAGCGCACTGAGCGATGTGCACCCGATGATCGAAAAATATCCGCTCGATCGGGTGGCGGAAGCTTACGAACAAATGCATAGTGGCAGGGTGAGGTTTCGTGTAGTTTTGACTTTCAATTCGTGATGTATG
>DATENQ010000279.1:0-4692 GCA_035275005.1 Pyrinomonadaceae bacterium
CTGTCGGGTTGTGCGCTTTTCTGCTGTGGTACGACGGCTATTCCGCCCAGGTGCAGTGGACCATCGATCTGCTGCTCGTCCTCCTGTGGCTCGGCGTTGCCTTCAATCTCAAGACCCGCATCGTCCGCCCGCTGCAAACGCTATCAAATATTCTTGCCGCGATCCGCGAAGGCGACTACTCGATTCGCGGGCGCCGTGCGCTGACCGGCGACGCGCTCGGCGAAGTGATGCTGGAAGTGAACGACCTCGGCCAGACGTTGCGCGAACAACGACTCGGAGCGATGGAGGCCACGGCACTCCTGCGCACAGTCATGGCCGAGATCGACGTCGCAGTCTTTGCCTTCGACGGCGACCAACGATTGCAGCTCGTCAATCGCGCCGGTGAAAGACTGTTGGCCCAACCATCGGCACGTTTGCTGGGCCGCACCGCCGACGAGCTCGGACTATCCGCTTGTCTCAACTCGACTGCAGGCTCCGCGCCGCAGACGATGCAGATGGTTTTTCCGGGCGGCGTGGGACGCTGGGACATTCGTCGCAGTACGTTTCGCGAAGGTGGCGCGCAACACCAGTTGCTGGTGCTGACGGATTTGAGTCAAACACTTCGCGAAGAGGAACGCACTGCGTGGCAGCGACTATTGCGTGTACTTGGTCACGAGCTGAACAACTCGCTGGCGCCGATCAAGTCGGTGGCGGGAAGTCTGGCGGACTTGCTGGGAAGGGAACCGGAGCCACCGGATTGGCGCGAAGACATGCACCGCGGGCTCGCGGTGATCTCTTCGCGCGCTGATTCGCTGGCGCGTTTCGTGGAGTCGTACTCGAAGCTGGCGCGACTGCCGCCACCGCGGCTCGAAGCGCTGAAGATCGGCGCCCTCGTGTCGCGCGTAGCGAGTCTAGAGACACGGTTGCCGGTGAACGTCGTTTCGGGTCCGGACGTGGTGGTACAGGGCGACGACGTGCAGCTCGAGCAGTTACTGATCAACCTCGTGCGGAATGCTGTCGATGCGTCGATGGAGACGCGCGGCAAGGTCGATGTGGGCTGGCAACAGAAGAACGGGCAGGTCGAGGTCTGGGTGCGCGATGAAGGACCCGGGCTGGCCAGCACCGCGAACCTCTTCGTGCCGTTCTTTACGACGAAGGCGCAGGGATCCGGAATCGGATTGGTGCTGTCGCGGCAGATAGCCGAGGCACACGGCGGGACCTTGACGCTCGAGAATCGAGCACAGCTTCGCGGCTGTGAGGCGCGCTTGCGATTGCCGTTATGAGCCGCAGATGAACGCTGATGAAACGCAGATCTGCGTTTTCTGCGTTAATCAGCGGCTAAATCGATAGATCGTGGTTGAGCGGTACGTTGCGCCTTTCTTCAGCGTCGTCGTGGGAAAGGCTGGGTGGTTGGGGGAGTCGGGATAATGTTGAGTCTCGAAACAGAAACCGTAGCGCCGTTGATAGATCTTCCCTGACTTGCCGGTTAGTGTTCCATCCAAAAAGTTTCCCGTATAAAACTGCATTCCGGGTTCGGTGGTCCACACTTGCATCCTGCGTCCCGAGGTGGGCTCGAATGCCTGGGCTGCCAGTCGCAGTGTGCCGGGCCGGCCGTTGATGATCCAAGTGTGATCGTAGCCGTTGCCGAGTTTTAGCTGTTCCTCGTCCTGGTTGATCCGCGCGCCGATGGCAAACATCTTTCTAAAATCGAATGGTGTGCCTGACACGTTCCTCAATTCACCGGTAGGAATCGATCCCGCATCGGTCGGCAGAAACCGAGTGCCGTTGATCATCACGCGGTGATTAAGAATGTCGCCGTTGCCTTCGCCGGCCAGGTTGAAATAAGAGTGATGCGTGAGATTGATAACGGTGTCTTTGTCGGTCGTGGCTGAATAATCGATCTTCAGCTCGTTGTTGTTGGTTAACGTGTAAACAACCGTCACGTTGAGATTTCCCGGATAACCTTCCTCCCCATCCTTGCTGAGGTAAGTCAAAGTAACTGCCGGTCCCGCCGTAGTTTTCGACTCTCTGCCCGTCCAGATAACTTTGTCGAATCCTTTGATCCCGCCGTGCAAAGTGTTTTCACCATTGTTGACGGCGAGCTTGTACTCGACGCCGTCGAGCGTGAAGCGTCCCTTGGCGATCCGATTGCCGTAACGGCCAATCAGCGCGCCGAAGTAGGGATGTGGTTTGAGATAGCTGTCGAGATCGTTGAAGCCGAGGACCACGTCGTCAAACTTTCCATTTTTATCTGGAACTTTGAGTGAGACAAGGATGCCGCCGAGGTTTGTGATCTTCGCTTCAACGCCTTTCGTATTTCGCAACGTGTAGAGATCGACGTTTTCGCCGTCGGCGGTTTTGCCAAAACTTGCTTTCGTGACACTGGCCTGTGCGTGCGCGACGAGAACACAGGACAGAACCAACAGTAAGGCAAAAAACAAATTGGAAATGCGGAATCGTGTCATTTAGTTTCTCCTAAAGCGCTGGCCTCGCGCATCAGTGTCACTTGCCGTCGATTACGTCGCTCAGTAAAGATCTGATCCGCCATCACGCCGATCAGGATCACTGCTCCCATCACCGCGAAGTCAAGTGAGCTCGGAATACCGAGCAGGTTGACGAGGTTGCGCAGCACTTGCAGCAGCGCCGTTCCGATCAGTATGCCAACAACCGATCCTTCACCGCCGCGCAACGAGCAGCCACCAAGCACCGCCGCGGCGATGCCGTAGAGTTCGTAAGCATTGCCGTGATTCGCGGGTGATACGGAGTTTGTATAGAAGGCGAAGATGATTCCCGAGATCGCCGTCAGCACGCCCGCGATCACGTAAGTGAGGGTGATGATCTGGTTGGTGTTGATGCCGGCGTAGCGCGCGGCTTCCGCATTGCGGCCGGTGGCAAAAAGATAACGACCATACACCGAGCGATGCAACACGACCCACGTAATCGCGGCGATGATCAGCAGCAGCACGAACGGCATTGGTATGCCGAGCAGATTTCCATTCGCGAGGAAGCGAAGGAAATCGAGACCTGCAACAGAGCCGAATCCTTTTGTTTCATCTCTGGTGATGAAGCGAGCGAGGCCGCGGTAAAACAGCAGTCCGCAGAGCGTGACGATGAATGGCTGCATGTTCAGTCGCGTGATCAGCAGCCCGTGGCCGAGGGTCAGCGCCATCGCGATGCCGATGCAGGCCAGCACACCCAAAGGCACGCCGAAGCCCCACTCGGTCAGCATCATCGATAACAACACGCCGAGCAGCGCCATCATCGAACCCACTGACAGCTCGATACCGCCGGTGATGATTACCAGCCCGAGACCGATACTAAAGATCCCAAACGCGCCTATCTGCCGCGCAAGGTTCTGAAGATTGATCGGGAGCAGGAAATTCGGGTTGACGATCGAAACGATGACGCAGAGAACGATTAGCAGAACAAAGATGCCGAGCTCTTTTTTCATAAGCCACTATCCTTATTTTTGCCACAAAAAGGCACAAAAAGCACAAAAACCAAAGAAGAATTGTTCAGCTCGATTGTATCTGGTTCAGTGACGCTTCATCTCAATATCTGTTTTGTGCCTTTTGTGCCTTTTTGTGGCTATCCTTCCGTTCCGGTGGCGAGACGCATGACTGCCTCTTCGCTGAACTGTGAACGCTCAAGAATCCCCGTCAACCGGCCTTCGTGCATCACCGCGATGCGGTCGCTGATGCCGAGCACCTCTTCCATCTCACTACTGATCACGATCACCGACACGCCTTCTGCAGCAAGGTTACGGATCAGCTGATAGATCTCCGTCTTCGCACCCACGTCGATCCCGCGCGTCGGCTCGTCAAAAATCAGCACTCGCGGCGCGAACGTCAGCCACTTCGCCAGCACGACCTTTTGTTGATTGCCGCCACTCAGATTCGCCGCTCGCATCTCCGGCGTCGGCGTCTTGATATTGATCGCTTTACACGCATCGAGCGCAGCCTTCGTTTCTTTCGCCCGGTTGATGATCTTCGCCGACGCGTAGCTCTCGAGATTCGGCAAGGAAATATTCTCGCGCACGTTGAAATCGACGATGAGCCCGGACAGACGTCGATCTTCAGGCACGAGATAAATGCCATGAGTGATTGCGTCCTGCGGACCGCGAATGCTCAAATCTTTGCCGTCTAGCGCGACTTCAGTTTCCAACGCTTCCTCGACGCCAAAGATCGCTCTCGCAACTTCAGAGCGCCCCGCGCCGACCAGCCCCGCGAACCCGAGCACTTCACCCTTCGCGACATTGAATGTGAGCCGGTGATTCGGATAGCGCAACGTGCGCAAGCGCCGCACTTCGAAACCACTGCCGCTCTTCGCCGGCCCCCCATTACCCGCAGCGCCTTTGAAGAAGTCTTTCAGATCGCGTCCGACCATCATTCGCACCATGCGTTCGTGCGTGATCTCGCCGTGTTGAATCTCGCCCGCATTCTTCCCATCACGCAGCACCACTGCACGGTCCGCGATCTCTTCGACTTCATGCATGCGATGCGAGATGTAGATGATGCTGACGTTCTGTTCCTTGAGATCTTTGACAAGCTCGAGCAGGCGCCGAGTTTCTGAAAGCGTCAAACTCGACGTCGGCTCGTCCATGATGATGATGCGCGCGCCTGCACTCAAGGCACGCGCGATCTCGACCAATTGTTGTTGTGCGATTGAGAGTTGACTGAGTGGAGTACGGCTCGGAATGTCGAGACCAACCTT
>DATENQ010000280.1:0-2696 GCA_035275005.1 Pyrinomonadaceae bacterium
TTCACGGGCACAACGGAAAACAGATCGACAGCATGGCCGGCTTCCGCGATCTTCATGGCGGCCGCGAGTCCAGCCAGTCCTCCACCGACAATCGCGATTTTCATTCCGTTACTGGCCATTAATAGATAATTCCTCCTAACAATCCGCCCGGACGAATGAACGCGACGGCCGCGTTGATGCCGACCAGCAGCAGCAGCACTCCAAAGGCGATGCACGCATAGCCAGTCAGACGTTGCGCACGCTCACCAATCGTGATGCCCCAGTCGACGAGAAACAGCCAGATGCCGTTTGCGAGGTGCCAGACAGTCGCCGTGATCCCGATCATGTAGACGATAAAGATCGGAATCATGCGAAACTCGCGCGCCACGATGTTGAAAGCCTCATCGGTATGATGGGCCACCGACATCGTGTTCAGGCCCGGGATCAGTCCGAAGCGGAAGTTGAGCACGTGAAATGTGATAAAGAAGAACAGGATGACGCCGGTTATCCTCTGGATCGTGTAGAACCAGTTACGCGCGTACGGGTACGCGAGGTTATTCGGGCGCGCTTCCATGGTGATTACCAGGCCGTAAACGGCGTGGTAAACGAGCGGAATGAAGATGCCGCCGATTTCGACGAAGAGAATGTACGGAATCGACTGCAGGTCCTTGACCGCATTGTTGAAATCACCGGGTCCGGTCAGCGCCTTTGAGTTAGTATAAAAGTGTTCTAAAAGAAAGATTCCGAGAGGAACGATACCGGAAAGCTGATGCAGCTTGCGCAAGACGAAGGTCCTGCTCAAACGAATAGCCAAGAATGCACTCCTTTGCCGTAGAACTGTGTGTCAGGCAGGTTGTTAAAGAGTCGATACACGAGCAGTTCGATTATATTGTGGATAAGTCTTAACCACAAACGCACTAAGAGACAAAGTTAACTATGAATGATTTAACTGCCCAGCCACTCGACATGATGGCCCGGTTGATCCGGGAGCGAGAGGTTTCGCCGGTTGAGATCACACGGGCGCATCTGGAACGAATCTCGGCGTTAAATCCAGCACTGAAGGCGATAGTGACGCTGGCGCCGGATGTTTTGGAACGGGCTAAAGAAGCGGAAGCGGTGATTATGCGCGGCGACGACGTTGGATCTTTGCACGGCGTGCCTGTCACCATCAAAGACACGATCGAAACCGCGGGACTTCGCAGCACGAGTGGATCGGTAGTTCGACAAGATTATGTCCCTAAGACCGACGCTCCCTCGGTGGCGCGCCTGAAAGCTGCCGGCGCGATCGTGCTGGGAAAAACCAACGCTGCTGAAATGGCGATGGACTATACGGCTGACAATCCTGTGTTCGGTCGTACTAATCACCCGTTGAATCATGAGCTGACGCCCGGCGGATCGAGTGGCGGGGAGGCGGTGGCGATTGCGACGTGCATGTCGCCAGGCGGACTCGGAAGCGACCTCGCCGGATCCGTGCGAATCCCGGCGCACTTCTGTGGAATCTGTGGCTTGAAACCGACGACTGGTCGTGTGCCTGGTGAGCTACAGTTTCCGCCGAGTATTGGTCCATATTCACTCGGAGCTGTGATTGGACCAATGGCAAGGACTGTCGGCGACTTGCGTATATTGTTTGGCGCGCTAAGTAGCGATCCTTTTGGCAGACAGTCAAAAGGTCTTCGTGGCGTTCGAGTGGTGTGGTACACGGATGACGGAGTTGCACCAGTCACTGAAGAGACGGCGCGCGCGGTTCGGGTAGCAGCTCAGGCGTTGAGCGATGCTGGTTTAAGAGTTGAAGAACGTCGGCCACCGCACGTCGAGCGTGGAAACGAGCTGTGGTTGAAGATGTTTTCGCGAGCGTCTGTCGTTCAACTCAGAAAAGTCTACAAAGGGCGCGAAAATGAGGGAGGCTCGTTCGTAAGCTGGCGTCTTTCAACTGCGGACCAGACGCCTCCACCGACGCTCGACCAATACGTCGCAAACTGGATGGAGCGCGATCAACTGCGTGAAGAATTAATTGACTGGATGGAAACGACGCCGATTATCGTAGCGCCGGTTGGTTCAACGCCTGCTTATCCGCACGATACACTGAAAGTTACTGTCGGAGATGCTACATTCGGTACATTTCGCGCGTTCAGCTACGCGCAGGCATTCAATGTCTTCAATCTTCCGGTGGTTACCTTGCCTGTGGGTAAATCGAACGAAGGCCTGCCGATTGGCGTTCAGGTTGTGGGAATGCCGTTTGCCGAGGAGATGGTCCTCGAAGCAGCAGCGTTAATAGAGGATGCTTTATAATCTGTGAAATCTGTGGATGGGAGTCGATTATGGAAGCCGCTTCACTTCTTGCCTTTATGTTCTTTGGCTTTATCGCGATCGTGTTGCTGGTAATTGCGGCGAAGACGATCAGAATCGTGCCGCAGGCCAGCGTCATGCTGATTGAGCGCCTGGGACGATTCGACAAGATCGCCAGCAGCGGGCTCAACATTCTGGTGCCGTTTATCGACAAGCCGCGCGCCGTTTTCTGGACCAACACGCGGCCGGCGCTGACTTCGATAGACTTGCGCGAGCAGTACATCGATCTACCGCCGCAACCGGTGATCACGCGCGACAACGTGACGATTCACGTCGATTCAGTGGTCTACTGGCAGATCACTGACCCGATCAAGGCGGTTTACGAAATCAACGACCTCGTCGGAGGTATCGTGCAGTTAACGATTACGGGC
>DATENQ010000281.1:0-4501 GCA_035275005.1 Pyrinomonadaceae bacterium
GGCGCGTCGAGCGGGAATGCAGCAGGCAATTAGTGCCACGACGATCAAGCCAAGAGCGACGGTCGCGTAAGTCACCGCGTCAGTCGGCGTGACGCCAAAAAGCAGTGTCGTCATCATCCGTGTCAGCGCCAGCGCGCCCGCGAGGCCAACGCCAACGCCAATCAGCACCAGCTTCAGTCCATCACGTACGACTAACTTAATCACATCGGTCGTGTTAGCCCCGAGCGCCATGCGAATCCCGACCTCGCGCGTGCGTTGCGCGACTGAATAGGAAATGACGCCGTAAATTCCCACCGCCGCCAGCGTCAACGCGAGCATCGCAAAGACACCCAACAGGATCATCGAAAAACGACGTGCAGCAACCGAGCGAGACAGCGTCTGCTCCATCGTGCGCACGTTGAATACTGCCTGGTTCTTGTCCAAAGCGGAAATCTGATTTCGCACTGATCCAGCCAAGCTCAGCGGTTCCACAGTGGTTCGTACCAGCAGGTTTACTCGCCTCACGTATCTCGGCAAAGTCGCGATCGGAAGCTGATCAAAGTTGAAGTAAAACTCGGCCGTGTTAGCTGTTTGTCCTTCGAGACCGGCGTGTTCGACGTGTCGCACTACGCCAACGATCTCACGGTTCTCCGCGTCGGGCGTGTTGAGCTTGAAGCGCCGTCCAATCGGATCCTGGTTTGGAAAATAGTTGCGTGCGAAGATTTCATCGATAAGCGCGACCTGCGGGCTTTCGCGCGTGTCCTGCGAAGAGAACAGACGACCTCGCACCAACGCTATGCCCATCGTTTTGAAGTAATCCGTACTCACTGTGTAAAGCAGCCCAGTTGGATCCTGTCCTGGTGGTGGAGGCTGTTGGCCTTCGATGATGAAAGGAGGGAAGTTAGCTCCTTCAAACGGAAGCCCGTTTGATACGGAAACAGATTGAACACCGGGCAGCGTCTTGATGCGCGACTGTAAGTCGCTCAAAAAGCCGTTCACCTTTGGACCTTCTTCCGGACGCGCGCTAACTGCAATCTGCATTGCGAGCACGTTCTGCGGATCGAAACCAGGATCGACCTGGCTCAAGCGCCAGAAGCTTTTCACCAGCAGTCCCGCGCCGACGAGCAACACCAGCGTCAATGCGACTTCTGAAATGACCAGCAGCTTGCCGGCGCGATTGTGACCACGCGAAGAGTTTCGTTCACCTTCTTTCAAGGTTTCAGTGAGGTTCGAATCTGACGACTGTAGCGCCGGCGCGAGGCCGAAGAACACGCCGGTTAGGAGCGATGCACCCAACGTGAACAACAGCACGCGACCGTCAATCCCGAGCTCGCCCATGCGCGGAATACCTTCCGGAATGTAAGACGAGATCACACTCGTTCCCCAGATCGCGAGCAACAATCCGACGACACCACCGGCGAGCGCGAGTACGACGCTCTCCGTGAACAACTGTCGCAGTATGCGTGCACGTCCGGCGCCAAGCGCGGTCCGGATCGCCATCTCTTTTTGCCGTCCCGCGGATCGCGTCAACAAAAGATTAGCGACGTTTGCGCACGCGATCAGCAACACGAATCCGACCGCTCCTAAAAGTGTCAACAGTGTCGGACGAACATCTCCCACGACGTTCTCACGAAGAGATTCGAGGCGCACACGCCGGCCCGTGTTCGTGTCCGGATACTGCTGTTCGAGACGCGCGGCGATGGTGTTGAGCTCGGCGTTTGCGCTTTCGATTGAAGTTCCTGGTCTAAGTCGAGCGAATGAAATGACGCCCGGGTCCTTGCCGCGCAGTTTGAAGCGTTCCGCGGAAAGTCCGATCGGCACGGAGACGTCTGCTTCTGTTTCGTATTGAAAGTTTGGAGGAGTAACACCAATGACGGTGAATTGTTGACCGTTGAGAGTCAGTTGTTTGCCGAGAATGCTCTCGTCGGCGCCGAATCGTCTTTGCCACAGTGCGTGGCTGATGATCGCCACCGGATTTGCGCCGGGTTGATCTTCTTCCGCTGCAAAGTCGCGGCCGCGAATGGGCTTGACGCCGAGTGTGGAGAGGAAGTTTGCGGAGACGAGTCTGCCCTGGAGTCGTTCGCTCTCGCCCGCGCCGGTCAGGTTAAAGCTTTCGCGGTTTCGCACGGCGACAACGTTTTCAAGCGACGTGCTCTGATTGCGCCAATCGACAAAGTTTGGATAAGAAACTCCGGCGGGCCGCTCGGCGACCGTCTCCATGAGCACAACGAGTTGATCCGGTCGTTCGTAAGGGAGAGGTCTGAGCAGTACGGTGTTGATTACGGTGAAGATTGCGGTGTTGGCGCCGATGCCGAGCGCCAGCGTGATCACTGCGACGGCCGTAAAGCCGCGATGTTTTCGCAATCCGCGCAACGCATAGCGCAGATCCTGAGAAAGATCCTCGAGCGAGCGTCCAGTCCTGACCTCGCGTACCCTTTCTTTGACTTGCTCGATACCGCCGACTTCGATCAGCGCCGCGCGTCGTGCTTCCGCTGGTTTGAGCCCTTCGTCGATCTTTTTTTCGGTGAGTAGATCGATGTGGGCCCGCAGTTCTTCGTTGAGTTCCTGATCGATTGATTCTTTGTCAGACAGATTGCGCCACAGGCTAGCGATGCGTGGAAGTAATGCCATTGCTTGCTCCTTGCTAGGTCGCTTTGAGGGCGCTGGTGATTGCGAGCGAGATGCGCTGCCAGCCTTCGGTTTCCACTTTGAGTTGGCGTTCTCCGGCTTTAGTGAGGCGATAATATTTTGCGCGGCGATTATTCTCGGACTCGCCCCAGGAGGATTTGAGCCAGCCGGCTTCTTCGAGACGTTTCAGGGCAGGGAACAGTGATCCGGGTTTGACCTTGAAGGTGCCCTGGGTAATCTGTGCAATGCGATCGGAGACGCCGAGCCCGTGCCGCGGTCCGAGGCTGAGGGACTGTAGTACCAAAAGATCGAGCGTGCCTTTCAAAAGATCGTTCTTTTGCTCTTTCATGTTTGCTCCTATAGAAAATCGATACGATAGAGATACTATTGCACGTATAGAATGTCAAATAGGAGAGCTCGCAAGCTATTTGACTATTATCACAATGCTGATGATATGGTGAGCTCATGGCATTGTTCTCTCCAGTCACTCGTGCGCCGGTCATGGTCTTGTTCGTTTGGACCTTGTTAATCAGCTACACCGTGGCGCAGGTTGTTGCTCAACGTTCACAAGCGTCTCCAGCCAAAGCTAAAGAAGCGAAACGACTATTCAAACAGAAATGCGCGAAGTGTCACGGCCAGGATGGCGCTGGAAGTAACTACGGTCAGATTGTAGGCGCTACTAACCTGAGCGATCCGGAGTGGCAACAACGAGCAGATGACAAACGGATTTTTAATTCCATCAAGCATGGTCGCGGACAAATGCCGGCCTTAGGCGAGAAGCTCACTGAGGAACAGATCACTTCACTCATATTGTTCGTGCGCACTCTGAAAAAATAATAAATCAAAAAACTTGACACGCTTTTTCCTTACGTGGTAGTGTCCGGCCCGTTTTTACGCGCCTTAAGTTTTTTCTCACGCGCATTGGCCCAGAAAAGAATCTCATTTCAACGTTAGTTAGCCTCCCGCTAATTCCGTTTTTTTCTAGTCATTAGTGTGGTTTTCGCCCGGTGCCCGACATGTATATACCCAGGCGGCCTCGATTTCTCTTTCTATTTTTCGCGGCAGTTTTTTTAGCGGCGTGGATAAGCAGCGCCTCGGGCGATAGTGTTAAGAGACGTCCCATTCCTGCACCGCCGGCGGAATTGTTTAGTCCGTCCAATGCCAGGACCGAAACTGGCGAACTGATCCCAGTCGAGCAATTCTTTTCTGCCAAACGCTGTGTCGGGTGCCATCAGGACACTCACGCAGCCTGGTCCGAATCCCTGCATCGTAATGCGGCGCGTGAGCCTTTCTATCGTGAAAGCGCAGACATCCTGTTGCGCACGCGAGGCATTGAGTTCACTCGTCATTGCGAGAGTTGTCACACGCCGGTAGCACTGTTTTCAGGCGCACTTAGCAAGAACGGTCCTCGCCAGCAAGCTCCTTTCACATCGCTTGATGATGAAGGCGTGACCTGCACTGTCTGCCATTCCATCACCGAGGCGCGCTTGAACGGCACTGGGAGTTTCACGATTCGCCGGCCCGCCCTGCTTGCCAAAGAAGATGGCACGCCGATCTTCGGTAACTTTACCGACGAACAAATTCTCGCGGACATTCCCGGTCACAAGCGCGCAGTCATGCGCCCACTACTGAGAACACCCGAGTTCTGTGCCACCTGTCACAAGGTCGACGCTCCTCCCGATCTCAATGGCTACAAACATATGCGCGGGTTCTCGGCCTACGATGAATGGCAACAATCAGGAGCTTCACTTGAATCCGTGTCTCCCTACTATCGATCCGAACAACGAGTCGATTGCCGGGGCTGCCACATGCCCAAGATCGAAAGCCTCAAGGATCGCGCCGCGAAGAACGGCGTGATCGCTTCACATCAATGGCCTGGCGCCAACACCGCCGC
>DATENQ010000282.1:0-6147 GCA_035275005.1 Pyrinomonadaceae bacterium
ACCGCCATGAAGATCTTCGAGTGGTCCACATTCGCGCGCTCGCGCGCTTCGTAAGCTTCGAAATTCCAGAGCGACGCCCAAACCTTCCTGATAGCGTCGATCAACTGCTGCTCGCCACGCACATTCGGCACGGTCGTGTAGAGACCGGCGCCACTAAAATTCGGCAAGTCTTCCGAATTCGAAGAGCTGCGCACAAACAAACCCTTGCCCGCATACTCGCGCGCAACTTTCTGCAATACCGTCTTCCGCAACTCCGGACTGAACTCAGCGCTCTCGATCTTTTGTCGCAGCAACACGAGCTGCTCGCGACGGTAAGCCGGATCGTGAACAAACTTCTGATCGTTGAGCAGCCCAAAGATAACGTCGTCGAGTTTGTTTCGTTTGATGAACTCGTCGTAATAGTAAAAAGGAACGGTAAAGCCATCGGGAACAACGATGCCCGGCAGCCGCGCGTTCATCACTTCACCAAGATTCGCCGACTTCCCACCAAACGCCAGACTCGCTCGCGCACGTTGCTGGTTCAAGTTGAGCAGCCGCGTTTCAGACAGGTTGTAGCGCGGCTTCATCACGTCAAGGCGTTCGGCCTGGCGTCGCTGATACTCGCGCAACTGGTTTATGTCGGCGCGCTTGATCGCGTAGTTTTCACGCAGCGTCTCGAACGATACCCACCAGCCGTCATACTGCTTCAGCAGTTCCTGCGCGTTTTTGATGTACGCGTTCGGGATTCCCCAACCCTTCGCCAGCAGGTTGATGTGCGAGAGCGGCGTCGAAGGTTGAGACGTGATGATGCCGGCGACCGGCGGAAGCTGCACCGGGACTTCGTCGAGCACGAGAATCTCGTTGAAACCGATTTCGACGTGGTCGTCGAGCTTCGGAATGATGTGAATGCGCCCGAGCCCCTTCGCGATGTTGAGCGCCTGGTACTTCTGCTCTTTGGCGATGTCGCTGTACAGAACACGTTGCATGCCCGCGAGCGATCGAGTCACTTCGTCTTGTCGCAGTGAATTCGGCTTGAATGCGACGGGGGCGAAAAATGATTTGTTGATGACGTCGTAAGCGAGCTGGATCTGCTCGGCCGGTATCAGGTCGCCTTCCCAAAACTCGAAGGTCCAACGTTTGATGGGAATCTGGTAAGCGAGCGTGCCGAGAATGAAGCGGCGGTTCGGCTTGATGTAATTGTTTACGAAAAATTCCTTGCCACGTTCGAGCGAAAGGTAAGTGCCGTTGACGAAGTCTTTGTGAAAACTGTAGCGCTTCTTGTTGACGTAGTAGATCTTGTTACCGTCTTTACGATCGATGACGATCATCACGTGCGGCAACGCGTAAGGAGTGTTTGCGTCGTAAGTGACGGAGATCTTGTCAAAATCCGCTTGCGAATTAACAGCCGGCAGCGACCTCGGCCCCGTTTGCGCTCCAGTGCTTAAACCAATGGTCAGAATAAAGCTCGTTGCCCATAGAATTTCACGCAAAGGCGCAAAGCCGGCAAAGATTCTTGAAAATACTTTGCCTCCTTTGCGTCTTTGCGTGAAATTAAATCGCATTAATAGTCGTCCTTCCCGAATGAGCGAGCAATTTTACCAGATCGTCGATATGGCTCTGCTCGGTGAGGAAGCTGTTGATGTTCACACGCAGCGCGCGGCGCCCTTTCAGCACAGTTGTAGTTAGCCAAGCTTCACCGCTGCGCTCAATCGTCTGCTGCAAACGTTGCTGAAGTAGATCGAGATTTGGTCCATCCAAATCCGGTGCCGGCATGAACCGGAAACAACACACAGCCGTTTCGACCTCACCCACGCGTTTAAAATCAACAAGCGCATCGAGCTGTTTGGCGAGATATTTCGTGAGCTCGATCTGGCGTTCCACTGTGCCGGCATAACCTTCACGGCCCATAAACTTGAGCGCCATCCAAAGCTTCAACGAGTTGAAGCGACGCGTCCCCATCTGCCCGTAGCGGAAAAAATCGAACTCAACGTCAGCACCATCATTCAAATACTCCGGCGTCATGTCGAACGACTTCCGCAACACATGACCACCATCACGCACGAGGGTCGCGCCGCAAGAGAAAGGCACAAACATCCACTTGTGCGGATCGAAGGTGATCGAATCCGCGCGCTCGATGCCGCGCAGCTTATCTCTGTGTTGCGGCGAGAACGCGAGGGGTCCGCCGTAAGCCGCATCCACGTGATACCAGCAACCGTTTTCACGAGCAATAACCGCGAGCTCTTCGAGTGGATCGATCGCGCCGCTCGAAGTCGTGCCCGCCACACCCACTACACAACACGGAACAAGTCCCGCTTCGCGATCACGAGCAATCGCATCTCGCAGCAACTCGAGGGAAATGTGAAACCGATCGTCAGTCGGGATCTTTCGCACGCCCTCACGACCGAGACCGAGAAGATCCGCGCTCTTGTCAATTGAAAAGTGACACTGATCGGAAGCGTAGATCACCAGATCGCCCGGCGCTTTGCGTACGCCCCGGTTTATGATCTCGGCAGCTACACTATCCCGCGCGCACTTCAAAGCAATCAGGTTAGCCTCCGATCCGCCACTCGCCAGCGTTCCAAAACTCTTTGGACCATAGTTCAGAAGATCACAGAGCCAACGGATCACGCGCGCCTCAATCATCGCGGAGGTTGGACCATTGCGCCAGGCTCCGGCATTCTGATTGAGCATCGAAGACAACGCATCAGCCCAAACGCCGATCGGCAGCGGCGTCGGATTAAACTGGCCGAAATATTTCGGACTCGGAACTCCCATCGCGTTTGGCGCAACGTCATCACGAAAACGCGCCAGGATCTCTTCGAGCGGGATTCCCTTCTCGGGCAGCGGCTCATCGAAGAGTTTTTCCAACTGCTCCGGCGTCGCTTCAGGCGTGACGCGCCGGGACGCAAGCCCGGCCACGTGCTCGACGATGATCCGTGGCACCGCATTTCCCAGGAAACGATGCTGCTCAACAAATTCGTCAATCATGATCTATTCTTTTGTTCCGGTTGGATATGAACGAACTACTCAAATTCGAGCAAAGTTTAAGAGCTAACATTGCGAGCTACGACCTCGATCTGTCTCAGGAAACCTTAACACAGCTTGGCGAGTACTTCCGTTTACTAACACGCTGGAACGACCGTTTGCATCTCGTGGCGCCGTGCACGCCGGAGGAGTTTGCGACACGACACGTGCTCGAGTCGCTGCTATTGCTTAAACATCTGCCGCAGAAAGCAAAGATAGCAGACGTCGGCTCAGGCGCGGGACTGCCGATCATTCCCTGCCTGGTGGCGCGCGCCGATCTTGAAGCGACGTTGATCGAGTCGTCGCAGAAGAAGGCTGTGTTTTTGCGCGAGGCGTTGAACGCGGTGGGGCGCAGGGCGTCGATCGTCGCGCGGCGGTTCGAGGAGATTGAAGCGCCGGATGTGTCGTTTGTAAGTTGTCGCGCGCTGGATCAGTTCAGGGAGAAAGTGCCGGCGTTGATCGAGTGGGCGCCGAAGGGATCAACGTTGCTCTTGTTTGCCGGAGATGGATTGGCGGCAAAGACCAGGTTTTTAATTCCCAACTCTGAAAAGAGATTTCTTTATGTCTTAACGAGGGATGGCGATGATTAGGACGGATTCTCACGAATTACGTCCGCGGCCTTTTTATCCCCGCGCAGACCTTGAAAGGACGGGTGACGGATCACGCCTTCGTCAGTCCACTCACTGAAGGCGACTTCGCCGACGAGTTTTGGTTCCACCCAAACGGCGCGCCTGAGGCCCGGATCTCTCGGTATCTGTTCGAACGGTTTGGTTGGGCGAGCTATGCGATCGAGCGTCTTCTTCAACTCCACTCGCATCGCATTGCTGAAGCCTGTTCCCGCACGGCCTGCGTAGATCAGTTTCCCTTTTTCATAAAACCCCAGAACCAGCGAGCTGAACGGAAGTCCTTTGTCAGACAACGTGTATCCCGCAATGACAAACTCCTGCCGTTTGAGACACTTGATCTTCAGCCAGTTGCGACTACGCGTTGACTCGTACGCCGAGTCCGCGTGCTTGGAAACAATTCCCTCAATTCCCAACTTGCACGCCTCTTTGAAAAATCGATCGCCGTTTCCCTCGATGTGATCGCTATAGCGCAACAGGCCCGCGTCGCCGAGAGGCGCCAACAACTCCTCCAGCACGCGCTTGCGCTCGCGCAGCGGCGTCTTAGTGAGATTGAAGCCTTCGAGATAGATCAGATCGAAGACGTGAAAGATCAGACCTGAGCCGCCACCCTTATTGATCGAGTTTTGCAGCCTTTGAAAGCTTGCGCGACCGGACGGATCCAGCGCCACGATCTCGCCGTCGAGGATCGCACTCTTGAGAGGCAGTGCTTTCACCGCCTTAGCGACACTCGCAAACTTCGCGGTCCAGTCTTTCTGGTTTCTCGTCCAAAAACGAACTTGCTTGCCGTTCACGTGGCACAACAGCCGGTAACCATCAAACTTCAGTTCGTGCAACCACTCCTCTCCCGAAGGAGGCTCCGCGACGAGTGTGGCTAACTGCGGCTGCACAAAGTCGGGCATCGCGGCTTTGCGCGCACCAGGGAGGTTCTTAAGTTGTTTGAAATTCATGGGTGCGTACGAGATTGTAACGGTGTTGTCTCGTCGCGGAAAGAAAAAATGCGGCGCAGCACCTCACGAATGGGCATGTATTCCCACATATCATGAACGGCACTACGATTGCACCTGAGAGTAGAAGAACGAAGTTTAGTGTTCAGTTTTTATTCAGCCATGTACGCAACCCGACTGATGACTGAAATCTACCATCTGGTTGAACCGGGCGGACAGCACACGGTATGCGGACTGAGAGTCAGTCGCGTGATCTCAGAACGGAAGACAAACACATTACAGCTCATGAGTGAGTTGCAATCCAATCTAACGATTTGTAAGCACTGCGAGAGGATACAAGGACAGGAAAACAACTTAGCCGCAGATTACGCGAATGAAACGCAGATTAGAGATCTGCCCGCGTAAATCTGCGGCGTAAGCCTTCGTGCGCGACTATTCTTCGACTTCCGGAGTCGCAACGACGTCGCCGTCGTTGGGAGTTACGGCCGGTACCACAATCGGCTCACGCGCGGGCATCACGATGTCGTGACCACCGACGATGTCGGGAAATTCATCGAGCTCGCGCTCCCTTGCCTGGTCGATTGTTTCATCACGTTCGATGTCCACGTTGCGATAATATTCCATGCCCGTTCCGGCCGGAATCAATCGCCCCATGATCACGTTTTCCTTCAGACCGCGCAGGTAATCGACGCGCCCGGAGATCGCGGCCTCAGTGAGCACACGCGTGGTCTCCTGGAACGACGCCGCCGAGATGAAGGAGTCAGTCGAGAGCGAAGCCTTCGTGATACCCAGCAACAACGGCTCGGCTTGCGCCACTTCGCCGTCTTCCTGACGCACGCGCTCGTTCTCATCCTGGAAGCGGAAACGATCGACCTGCTCTTCGAGCAGAAACTCCGTGTCGCCGACTTCCTTGATCTTCACCCAGCGCAACATCTGCCGGACAATCACTTCGATGTGCTTGTCGTTGATGTTCACGCCCTGCAGACGATAGACCTCCTGGATTTCGTTTACGAGGTATTCCTGCAAACGACTCATACCCAGAACACGCAGAATGTCGTGCGGGTTGAGAGGTCCATCCATTAGCGCTTCGCCGGCACGCACGCGGTCGCCATCCTGCACGTTGATGTGCGTACCACGCGGGATGTCGTACTCGCGCTCTTCACCGTCGTCGCCGGTAATGATCAGTTTGCGTTTGCCCTTCGAAATCGCGCCCAGCGTTACGGTACCGTCGATTTCAGACATGACTGCTGTCTCCGCAGGACGTCGTGCTTCGAAGAGCTCGACGACGCGCGGCAAACCGCCCGTGATGTCTTTCGTCTTGGTCGTTTCACGCGGGATCTTCGCGATGATGTCGCCCGGCTCAACCTCTTCGCCGTCGTTCACCATCAGGTTCGCGCGCACAGGCATCTGGTAAGTCTTCAGCACCTTGTTGGCGCCGCTGCGGATTTCCAGACGCGGCTGTTTCTTTTCGTCAGGCGAGTCTTTCACGACCATGCGCGACTGACCGGTCACTTCGTCCACTTCTTCGTCGAACGTCACGCCTTCCTTCAGATCCTGGAACTTAACGTGTCCAG
>DATENQ010000283.1:0-9895 GCA_035275005.1 Pyrinomonadaceae bacterium
CATGGGCGGCTACGGAGTGCCGCCCCTACAATAAAAGCGCCTAATCATTTACTATTCTCTCCATAGATGGAACTTGAAATAGGACTTGCGCTCCTTCTACTGTTAGTGCTCTCGTTGCTGGCCACGGTCGACATGGCCTTCGCCCAGTTAAGCGACGTGCGACTGCGCCGTCTGATTGGCGAGAACGGAGACAAGCCTGAGCCACGATCGAGAGTCTTCCTACAGCAAGCACTGGAGAATCGCCCGCGCTTTAGTTTCGCACTGTCGGCGATGATTCAAATCCTGCTCGTAGTGGTCGCCGTCCTCATCACGTCAATCTCACTTACTATTTTCCCCGAGCCGCGTCTCGTACTTGTAGGCTTGCTTGCCGGACTGATCCTCGCCGGAATTTTTCGACAACTGATCCCGCTATTCATTTCAACGCGCAATCCGGAAGGCACGCTGCTCTTTCTGCTGCCGGTCGTTCGTCCCTTCTTTCCGATCATGGCGTTCATCGCCGATCCCTTTCAGCGACTCTTCGATCGTTCGCGTCGCAAAGACCAGGTTGCTGAAGACGGCGAAGAGGAAGAAGAGAATGACGACAGCGGCGACTTACAGGCGCTAATCGATCTCGGCGAAGCCGAAGGCATACTCGAAGAAGAAGAGGGCGAGCTGATCCATTCGATCATCGACTTTGGCGACACGCGCGTGAGTGAAGTAATGGCGCCTCGGCCGGACATCGTCGCCGTTCCGGTAACCGCGACAGTGCGTGAAGCGCGCGATGTGATTCTGGAGTCGAAATACTCGCGCCTGCCGGTCTATCGCGATCAGATCGATAACGTCGAAGGTCTTATTTACGTCCGCGATCTGCTGCTGAGTTGGGCTGAGGGACACGAAGACGAAAACATCAAGCCGCTGATACGTTCGGTTTACTTCGTGCCCGAAACAAAACCGGTTGCGGAGCTGCTTGAAGAGATGCAGAAAGCTCACGTACAGCTAGCGATGGTGATCGACGAATACGGCGGCGTTTGCGGCCTTGTCACCGTCGAAGACATTCTCGAAGAGATCGTCGGCGAGATTGAAGACGAAGACATCGCGGGTGAAGAGCTGGAAGAGATAGTCGAAGGCAAAGACGGCAGTTACGAAGTCCAGGCCTCAATTGAAATCGGGAAAATCGAGCGACTCTTCGACATGGAGATCGAAGCCGACGATTTCACCACCATCGCCGGACTGGTGATCAACGAATCAGGAACGGTTCCTGCCGTCGGCGAAATTCTGACGATACGCGGGCTTGAAGTGGAAGTGCTGGAAGCAGACGAACGGCGCATTCTGCGATTACGCGTCAGAAAAGCTCAGGAAGAGAACGCAACGGAAGCAAGTCACGGGTAGTTCATCCACAGATTCCACAGATTTGTTTTTATGTAATCTGTGGAATCTGTGGATAAAGAAGCGGACTGTGAACAATGGGAAATAAACACAAGAGCAAATTCCTTCGGGGTAAACGCATCGATCCAGCGCCGATCGAGAAGAATGTCGCTGTTGCGGATCTAATCGACGAGTCTTTTCTGGCATACAACGCCGCGCGCCTGCGCGAAGCATGTCAACTCTATACCAGGAAGATGCTGGAGCCCGAGGTCACGATCGGTCTCTCGCTGACCGGAGCACTGACACCCGCCGGCCTCGGTATCTCCGCTTTGATTCCACTGATCAAAGCCGGCTTTATCGATTGGATCATCTCCACTGGCGCCAATCTCTATCACGATACGCACTTCGGCATCGGGCTCGCCATGCACCAGGGAAACGCGCAGACATCGGACGTAGTTCTGCGCGAAGAGGAAGTGGTGCGCATTTACGACATCTTTTTTGATTACTCAGTGCTGCTCGACACTGACGCGTTCTTTCGCAAGATCATTGAAGGTCCGGAGTTTCAGCATCCGATGTCTACCGCCGAGTTTCACTATCTTTGCGGCCGTTACGTTTACGAACGCGAACAGAAGCTGGGCATCAGCGAGAAGTCGTTGCTGGCGGTCGCGTATGAGTATGCAGTTCCCATTTACACTTCGTCGCCGGGAGATTCTTCGATTGGCATGAACGTGGCTGCCAAAGCGATCCAGGGCAACAAGCTCGCATTCGATCCATCGCTCGACGTGAATGAGACCGCTGCGATAGTGCTCGCTGCAAAACGTAGCGAAGTAAAGTCGGGCAATGGAAAGAAGATCAAAGGTCGGTCGGGAGTTTTTATCCTCGGTGGAGGCTCGCCGAAAAATTTTCTCTTGCAAACTGAACCGCAGATCCAGGAAGTGCTTGGTATCGACGAACGCGGACACGATTTCTTTCTGCAAGTCACCGATGCACGACCTGACACTGGTGGACTTTCAGGTGCGACTCCCGGCGAAGCAGTGTCGTGGGGCAAGGTCGATCCCGATCGTCTGCCCGATGCAGTTGTGTGTTATATCGATTCTACGGTAGCGCTTCCGCTCATTACGGCTTATGCTCTTACGCGTCACGAACCGCGCGAGCCGAAGCGACTCTACGAGAAGCGCGAGCAGTTTATGGACTTGCTGCTCGCCGAGTACAAAAAATCAAAACGACGGTAGCTTGATGGAGACGACAATCGATCATGGGTGATAGAAACGGTAAGCCGAAGAGTTATTACGACTGCACGGATTGCCCCGCGTTCTGCTGCTCGGTGTACGACCGAGTTCAGGTGACGCCGCGCGACATTCGCCGTTTAGCAAAACACTTCAACGTCACTGAAGAAGTGGCGACAGCGCGTTTCACAAAAATCTACGCGAAGGAAAGAGTCTTACGCCGTAAGCGTGATGCGTTGTTCGGCCAGGCTTGCCAGTTTATTAACCCTGAGACGCGCGGCTGCGGTATCTATCACGCGCGCCCTGCCGTGTGCAGAGAGTTTCCCATCACCAAACGCTGCGCCTATTACGATCTACTGCAATTCGAACGCGAGCAGCAGGACGATCCGGACACGCTCCCCGTGGTGAAGATCACGTTTAGAAACGGTAAGTAGCCACGAAAAAGCACAAAAGGCACAAAACGATGAATCAATCGTTTTGTGCCTTTTGTGCTTTTTTGTGGCTGGTCTTTAGTCTGTTACCTGCATCGGGAGCGGCACGCGGCGGAAGCCGTCGATGTGCTTCAACCAATACTCGGTAAATTCTTGATAGACGACGCCGTGACGACGTGACGCGTGGTAGAAGCCATGCGCGTCAGCGACGACGCCGACGTGCGTCAATCCACTGAAGAATACGAGCGTGCCAAACTTGAACTCCTCTTCAACCGGAGCAGGCTCGAAACGGGCAAACAGGTTGCGCGCGCTCGCGCGTTCGAAGTTGATGCCGGTCGCCTGGAAAATGCTCCACACAAATCCGGAACAGTCGAACCGGTTTGGTCCCGTTGCTCCCCAGCGATAAGGCGATCCGAGGCGCTGATCGATGGCCGTCATCAGTAGTGGCTCAAATTTGATGAATCCGGTGCTCGATGAGCCAATCGATGGCGCAAGGTCAATCGTCGGTTTAGGCTTGGCTTCCCAGGCCGGCTTTGTTTCCGTGACGGCTGCCGTGAGTGCAAAGTCGTCCGGCGAACACGAGATTTCATTTGCATCACCGCCAGGGGCTGTTACTCGTTGACGAGTTTGGGCGAATGCTGAATTGGTTAAAACTGCGAGTGCCAAACCGGCTAACACAACACGAGGGAACAGATTTCGTAGCTCCATAAACAGGGAAGCACCTTCTCTTTTTAATTTCTAATTTTTGGTATTTCTGCGTGAGGAGGGCACCGCTAAAAACCTTTGGCATCTTAGCGGCTGAAACTTGGGCCTACAAGCGGCAATGTGACTGTTTCGTGACGAAACGCCTTACGGATGAATGGTTTGCACTGAAAGAAGTCACGAATCAGTTACAGCGATCGGGACGTCTCAAACAATGTTTATGGGGCCAATCAGGAATTTCGATAATAAAATTCAGTCAATATGACTCACGCAAAGCCGCAAAGATTGCAAAGTTAAATTCTTATTTGCTTTGCTTTCTTTGCGCCTTTGCGTGAGAGAACTTTCCCGTATTTTGAACTCTCAAAAACAAGTTCACCGTAAAAAGCAGAGTGATAGCGAGTGTCATGGGGCGAATACTCCCGACATCCTGAAAATTAGTTCGACTATATGGATTAATTAAATTCCGAATGAGGCGGCTCTTCCGAGTTTATGCGCGACCGGTGTAGTTCATTCCAACCGTGATTATCTTCTGTAGCAACTGATCGTAAGGCACGCCCGAATACTCAGCCGAATCAGCGAAGTCTTCACGATGCGCGATCTGCGGATTCGGATTCGCCTCCAGCAAGTAGAACTGCCCTTCCTCGGTCATCCGGTAATCCAGCCGCGCATACCCGCTCAAAAATAGATAGCGATAGATCCGCTTCGACAATCGCTCCAGCGTCTTGTGCTGTTCGGGCGTCAACTCCGCCGCTCTCGTCGCCACGCCAACACGCTCCTGGTAATTCGGGTCCCACTTCACTTTCAGCGTCGCGATGTTCTCCGCGCCTTCCGGCAACTTCTCCATCACCAGTTCCCACGGCGCATACGTCTGAATATTCTGATTACCAATCACCCCGACATAGATCTCGCGACCCTTGATGTATTGCTCGACAATCGCATCCGTCTTGTTCTGCCGGTGAATAAACTCGACACGCTGCACCAGTTTCTCGTCATCATGCACGATCGAAGCCTGCGCAATCCCAACCGAGCCTTCCTCACTAATCGACTTAACCAGCAACGGAAACTTCAAACGTTTCGGCCGCCGCACTTTTCGATTCATCGGAAACACCGCGAAGTTCGGCACCAGCAAACGGTGATACGAAAGGATCATCTTCGTCAGCGCCTTGTCGTGCGCCAACGTCATGCCGCGCGGATTACAACCGGTATAAGCCTGCTTCATCAGTTCGAGATAACTGACGACGTGCTGATCGTAAAGTGGATAACCGTGAAACTCCTCGAGCAGGTTGAAAGCGATGTGAGGTTTGTATTCCATGAGCGCGTCGCCGATCACCTTGAGCTGGTTGTACAGACCGACAGGATAAACCTCGTGGCCCATCTTCTTCAGAGTCGAGGTCACGTCATATTCAGTTTTGATTTCCAGCTTTTCTTTGTCGGAAAGACCGTCCAATGAGTCGGGAGGCACGAGGTCTTCGTGGACTAAGACGATGATGCGCAGTTTCTTGCGTGGCTCAAAGGTCATACGGCTATGCGATGATAACCTGAATGGAGCACGTTCATTACTTGCACAGTCAACACTATCATGACACGGCGACGCGTTTCGCGGAAGGGGGTTGCTACACAAAGTTTCAATTCTTTACAGCGATCGATCATATTTTGCAGCACATGATCTATCGTGTACTGGTGCACGCCGGTGCCTTCAGCGACGATCTGTCGCACCTCGCGACGCACCTTGCGAAGAAAACTTGCAGCGCTCATTTTCGATTTGTGTCGCGGATCGTCTGAGAAGATTCGATGCAGATCGCGATCGTAAACCGCGGGCCACTCGAAGTCGTATCGCTCGCGCTTGCGACGGTAATGTTCTCGCAAAGTTATTCTCAACGCAGATAGTGGCTCGACTTTTGTGCGCGTCCGGTTGCGCGGCTTGGTGCCCGCGAGACTGTTCATCAACTCGTCGATGTATTCCAGTTTGTACAACGCCGGCCAGCCAGGATAGCGACGGCGCCATTGCGAACGTGGCGTGAGCCAGACGGCGAAAGTTTCCGCGAAGTCTTCCGCCGGATGCGCCTGCGCATACCACGCGGGCAGGTGCAACACGAATTTGCGGCTCTTGGGTTTTGGCTTGTAGAAGTCGGGATAAGGCTGTGCAAATGATCCGAAGAGCTCGCGATACCGGCGTTTGAAGTGAAGCCGGAAAGCCGTGTCGAGGGCGTGCCCGGCTTCATGCCTCAGGATACGTATCGCCTCGGCGTCGCTGCCACCCTCAATTTCCAGCATTTGCTTGCGTTCGAGCTTCATGAGGCGTGGGTGCGCGAGGTAAAAAGGAATCGCGATGCCGGGCACGCGGTCCGGTGAAAACCACTCTTCCGACAGCCAAACGTGGGGTTTGAAGCGGATTCCGCGGGCGTTTAACTCGCTGTAAAGCCTTATAATCTGAGGCTCGACAAACGACCCCTTGATTTTTATGGGTAGGTCGCAGATGCGCAGGTCAAGCAATTGCTCATCGCTGAGGCGATGCCAGGGGAATCTATAGCTCACGGTGGAGCAGATTCTACAAAAATAGGCCCTGGAAGTCCTATAGGACCGCTTTGACCCTTTTCCCCGCCCCCTTGCGCGTTTCAAGTGAAGATGAGAATCTAAGCGTCTCCCCTGGACATACCAATACAATCAGGAGAAGAACAAAGAGGGTCATGCTTAAAACGACACTTTTCAGAACTGTAATTGCAATCGGCTGTTTAATGTCGATGTCAGTTATTGCCAGTGCCGATACCAAGATCAAGTCGCGCCAAACCAGCGGCGGTCAAACTTACGAAAACACCAGTTACATCAAAGGCAAACGCCAGCGCAGCGAAACAAGCGGCGGTCAGATGATCGTGATTCAGCAGTGTGACCTGCGGCGAAACATTCAAATCATGCCGGCGGCGAAGATGTACATGATTCAGCCGTATGACGAACCGGCAGCCGGCACCGCGCCAAGCAGCAGCAGCACAACAACGCAACCCAGTGCAGTTAAAAAGGGCGGCGTGGTTACTTCAATCGTCACTACCAAAGATACCGGCGAGCGCAAACAGATGTTTGGCTACACCGCGCGTCACATCATCACGACCATGGAGATGAAGTCGTCCCCTGATGCCTGCTCGACCGTCGATACCAGGATGCAGATCGACGGCTGGTACATCGACGCTGCTTTCGCACTCGATTGCGACAGCAATCGCGCCTACACAGCTTACAAACCCAAGGCTGGTGGCGGCTGTCAGGATCGTTACGAGACCAAGCAGATCGGCACCGCCCGCAAAGGTTACCCTGTTTGGGAAAAGACGACGATGTTTGGGCCGAATGGCGCTGAGAGTTTCTCAAGTACGAATGAGGTAGTTGAGTTTTCTCAGGCGACACTCGATCAGAGCTTGTTTGAGTTGCCTGAGGGTTACCGGCAAGTCGAGGACTTCTCGAGCGCGTTCAGTGCGGCGGCTATGAGCGCGCCGGATTCCAGCAACACCTCTACTTCGCCGAGTGTTGCGACTACTACACCGACAACGCAGCCCAACACCACCGCGAATCAGCTGGGGCCGAAACGTGCAGGCGTGATTCGTCTTGGCGTCACAGCTGTGAAGACCAGCAACGTCACGGAAGGAATGAATGCTGCTGAGCTCGCAACGGCAGTTAAGAATACGCTGCTCCAGAATCTGAAGTCCGGCAACGTCGAAGTCGTTCCGATTGATGCGACAGGCGCGGCGATCCAAACCGAAGCGCAACAGAAAGAGTGCGACTACGTGGTCTACACGAATGTATCGATCAAGAAGGGGGGCGGCGGTTTCGGAAGCGTGTTTGGCAGCACTGCCGCGAAGATCGGTGCCGGTATCGTATACCCCTCGAGCACCGCTGCAGTTGTTGCAGTGAACACAGCGACGGTAGCTCAAAACATCAAGGCAAAAGACGAGTTGAGCATGGACATCCGCCTGGAGCGTCCCGGCAGCACCACGCCGAGCTTTGCGCAGCAATACAAGGGCAAAGCGAAATCAGCCGGCGAGGACATCATCACTCCCCTCGTCCAACAAGCCTCGACGGCCATCGTCTCCTCTGTCTCCAAACAATAATTTAGCCACAGATAAACGCAGATGACGCAGATCAATCCTGATCTGCGTTTATTTGCGTTTATCTGCGGCTTAACTGGGTGGAGGTTCTCCAGTCTTCAAAGACGAGGAAGGACACTGCTTCTCGATCGTGCATTCAGCACACAGCGGACTGCGTGCTTTGCAGATCTTTCGACCGTGATAGATCATCAGGTGCGGGAAGATCACCCAGTCCTTCTTCGGCACGATCGGGATCAGGTCCTGCTCGATCTTTTCCGCGGTCTTCTGTTGCGTCAATCCGAGCCGATGTGAGAGTCGCGTCACGTGCGTGTCGACCACCACGCCCGCGTGAATATCAAAAGCATTCCCCAACACGACGTTCGCAGTCTTGCGCGCCACACCCGGAAGCTCCAGCAACTCTTCCATCGTCCGCGGCACCTGCCCGCCATACTGCTCCGTCAACATCTTCGACGCTCCCTGGATCGACTTCGTCTTGTTGCGAAAGAAGCCCGTCGACTGAATGTCCTTCTCCAGCTCTCGCGGCGACACATCCAGATAGTCTTCCGGCTTGCGGTACTTCCGAAAGAGATCGGCAGTCACGATGTTGACGCGCTCGTCAGTACACTGCGCCGAAAGAATCGTGGCGACCAGCAACTCAAACGGGTTCGTATGATTGAGCGAACACCTGGCGCCCGGATACGCCCGTTTGAGTCGCCTGATGATCGTGCGCGTGCGTGCTTTGAGTTCGTCGAGACTCTCGCGTTTCATCCAGTTCGTTTCAACTTCCCTGTCTTCTTGGCCCAGGCCTCAACTCGCATGAAGACCATCAAGCCCAACGGCAGAATTATCGCTCCCATCAACGCCAGTATCAGCAATTCGTGCGACACCGCCGACAGCGGCGCTCCGGCGAGATGTTCCGCAGTCGAATTGCCGTCGTCAACTCCGAACAGCTTCCGGCAAGCAGACAACGTGTAAGTCGCCGGTGAGAATGCCGACAACGGCTGTAGCCAGCCTGGCAGGACGTCGATGCGATAATAAACTCCGGAAATGAGTAGAAGCGAGCCCTGAAAGATGTGCGTCGCTTCTGCGCCTCGCTCGGCGCTCATCACCGGAAACACCGCCGCGAACAATCCGAGTCCCACGAAGGCAACCGTACTGACCGCCAGCACCACGAGCACGCCAAACAGATTCGCACCGCGCAAAGTCAGGTTCGTGAACAGCATCAGGCCGAGCAACACGATGATGCTCGTCACGATGCTGTTCAGTAACGAATACAGACTGACGCCGAGCAAGTGGACCGCTCGCGACACCGGCGCCATGAACGTGTACTCCAGCGTTCCTTCCCAACGCTCATAAGCGATCGACATCGAAATCTCCTCGTAGAGCCGGGAAAGATAGTTCCACAACAACGCGCCGACAATCAGCTTGACCGTGAGTTGATGGTCACCCTCGGCCACGCCGATCAGCGCCACGCTTGCCGAAGTCACGAGTGCGTAAAAATTGAAAACTATGACCCAGCCGATGTAACGACGAGTAATGTGATACCCGCGAAACAGGAAGGCCCACGTCTGTCGTAAAGTTGCTTCCATAACTAACTCCTAAATCCATCCACAGATTCCACAGATTAATCCGCGTAATCTGTGAATGGTTTTGTCTAATCACCTACGGCCACCATTTCTTCTTCTTTTTCGGCGAGCTCTTCACCAGTCAACTTGATGAAGGCGTCGTCGAGAGTTGCGGCCCCGGCGTGTCGCTTCAACTGCTCGGCAGTTCCCTCGGCGACGAGCTTGCCGTGCGCCAGAAAACCGATCCGCGCGCAGAGACGTTCTGCTTCCGCCATGTCGTGCGTGGTCAGGAGAATCGTAGTTCCCTCACGAGACTGCAGATCCTCGAGGAACGACTGCACGTCGCGACGGCTCTTCGGATCGAGACCCGTCGTCGGCTCGTCGAGCAGCAACAGCGGCGGATTGATCATCAGGGCGCGAGCGATACTGATCTTCTGCTGCATGCCGCGACTCATGTGCTCGAGCGGCGTCGTGAAGTTCGTGTCTTCCATTCCCAACTGGTCGAGAATCTCCATCACGCGGCGCTCCGACTCGCGCGCTTTCTGACCGTAAAGCAGCGC
>DATENQ010000284.1:0-11771 GCA_035275005.1 Pyrinomonadaceae bacterium
ATTCTCACTTGCATCGATGCGAAGACTGGTGAAGTGAAGTACGAAGGCGGGCGAGTTCCGATTCCGGCCACGTTCACTGCCTCCCCCGTGGCGTACGAAGGCAAGATTCTGATGACCAGCGAAGATGGCGACACGTTCATCATCAAAGCCGGTCCGAAGCACGAGATTCTCGGGACGAATTCGGTCGGCGAACCTGTCTACGCGTCGCCTGCGATTGCCGACGGCCGCATCTTCATCCGCGGTGAAAAGAATCTTTATTGCATTGGAACATAAATCCGTTAACATCCGTCTAATCCGGTAACACGGATTAGACGGATTCTTAGGACGGATTTCATGATTAAAAGACTACTCGTTTTGACGCTGGTCTTCGGCGCAGCGTGCCGCAGCGGTTCCAACGAAGCACATTACGCGCAGCTTGAGAAACAACGCCAGGAACAGGCTGCGCAGCCGGTGGCAAGTGCGACGGCAACTCCAATCCCGAGTCCCACCGCCAGCGCGACTCCTTCGCCCGGACAAAGCCCCGATACTGCCACCACTACCGCGCGAAACTATTGGACTAACTTCCGCGGTCCGAAGCGCGACGGCAAGTACGAGGAAGCCGGCGTCGCCACCAACTGGCCCGCCAACGGTCTGCCTGTCCTTTGGAAACAACCAGTGGGCGTCGGACATGCTTCATTCGTCGTGGCAGACGGCAAGGCTTACACGATCGAGCAGCGACGAAGTGACGAAGTCGTTGCCGCGTACGACATCAACAACGGTCGCGAGCTCTGGACGCAAAAGTGGGGTGCCGAGTACAGCGACTCGACCGGCGATGGCCCGCGCGCGACGCCGACGTGGGACCAGGGCCGCATTTATGCCCTTGGCGCAACCGGCGAGCTGCGATGTCTCGATGCGAGCAACGGCAATGTGATCTGGGGCAAGAATATTCTTACTGAAAATCAGGCAAACAATTTGCAGTGGGCGCAGTCTGCGTCGCCACTCATTGTCGACGACAAAGTCGTTGTGCTTCCCGGTGGCAAAGGCGGTAAGTCTGTTGTTGCTTATAACAAGATGACAGGCGCGCCGGTTTGGAAAGTGCTCGACGATATCCAGGCATACGTTTCGCCAATGCTCGTCGAGCTTGCCGGGCGCCGCCAGATCATCGTCGTCAGTTCAATCCGTGTGGTTGGATTGGCGCCGGAAAATGGCAAGTTGCTTTGGAGTCATCCGTGGGAAACGGATATGGGCATCAACGTCTCACAGCCGATCGTGGTCGATAAAAATCGGTTCTTTATTTCGTCGGGTTATGGAAAGGGCGCCGCCCTCGTTGAGGTAAAAGGCGCGGGCGACAGTTTCACCGCATCGACAGTCTGGGAAAACAAGAATATGAAGAACAAGTTTAATAGCTCTGTTCTTCAGAACGGGTATGTTTACGGCCTCGACGAAGGCATTCTCGTTTGTCTCGATGTGAATACCGGTGAGCGAAAGTGGAAAGACGGTCGCTATGGTTACGGGCAGATCATTCTCGCCGGAAACCACTTAATCGTGACCAGCGATCAGGGCGACGTCGCACTGGTGAAGGCCTCACCCGCCGGATACACCGAAGTCGCGCGTTTCCCAGCGCTCAAGGGTCAGACGTGGAATTATCCAGCGATTGCGAGTGGGCGATTGCTGGTGCGCAACTCGAACGAGATGGCCGCTTACGACATTTCGGCAAAGTAATTCTTTTTACTGCTTTCTGAAGATTCGTTTCGCCTCGTACGAAAAATTCGGATTGTCGACGTACATATCGACAACCAACTCGCCACCGGACATGGTCCACTTCCGCACCGTCTGCACTTTGACCGGACCCTTCTCATTTTGCGAAGTCGTTACGTCAGTCACCTGAATGCCCCTGTCGCCGGGCAGCCATACGGCTGTTCGTTTGCCGGTGGCTGGTGGTTGATTCGGAGGTACCGCAGGCGTGAAGTCATACTCCTTGCCGTCAAGCACGTAAGTATCTTTCACCGTGCGTTCATTGTTCGGTTGAATGATCTTGGTTTCCAGCTCGATTCGATCGTCTTTTTGCGTGATGGTGAGGATTTGACTCATGTTCTGTGGAATACCGTAGCTACGCTGTCCATCCAGCTTCCAGGTGCCACTGAAGTCCGGCTTCGTTGCGGCGAGAGCGATTACGGAAAGTGCCATCATCGCGGCCGCCATTAATAAGATCTTTTTTGTCATGTTGGTGCTCCTTTTAATTGCGACTCTTTAACCAGTGAAAGTAGCGGTCCGGTCATAAACGTTGTGACGAGTGCCATCAAAACCATCATTGCGAAGATTCGTCCGGATAGAATACCAAGATCATAACCGATATTGAGCACAACCAGTTCAACTAATCCTCGCGTGTTCATCAGCACGCCGATCGAGAATGAGTGCGTCCAGCTCATGCCCGTCCAACGGCTCATCAACATGCTGCCGCCGAGTTTGCCTGCGATGGCGACGAGAATGATTACTACGCACCACAGCCATCCTTCCAGGTCATTTAGCAAACCGATCTGCGTGCGCAATCCAGTGAACGCAAAAAACAGCGGCAGCAGTGCGTAAGAACCAAACGCCTCGAGTTTGTCCTTGAGAAAGATCCGAAATTCTGTTGAAGGCGGCATCACGACGCCCGCCAGGAAAGCGCCGAACAGGGCGTGAATGCCGATGATCTCCGTCGTCAGTGCACAAGCCAGAACAAATGCCAGGATGATCGGAATTAATCGCCGTCGATGGATCTGCGAATCCGGCTCCTTGATCACTCGGGCCAGTTGCGGTCGTACAACAAAAATCATCGCCGCCGCAAACACGACTGTTAAGCCGACGGTGATAACAGACGACGCTATTCCTGTCGATTTCACGAGGGCAACCACGAGGGCCAGGATGCACCAGGCAGTGACATCATCGACTGCGGCACAGGTGATTGCGATCGAGCCGAGCGTGGTTTGCGTTAGCCCGCGGTCTTCCAAAATTCGGGCCAGCACCGGAAAGGCGGTGATGCTCATCGCAACCCCGATGAATAACGCAAATGCATGGAATGATGTTCCTGCGGGGCCGAGTTCCCGGTAAAGAAAAAGTGAAAGCGCAGTGCCGAGCAGAAAGGGAACGATGATGCTGGCGTGACTTATCATCACTGCCGCCGATCCTTTTTCTCGTAGCATTCGCACGTTCACTTCCATGCCGACGATGAACA
This sequence comes from Pyrinomonadaceae bacterium, assembly GCA_035275005.1. Lineage (GTDB taxonomy): Bacteria > Acidobacteriota > Blastocatellia > Pyrinomonadales > Pyrinomonadaceae > PSRF01. The sequence goes on from DATENQ010000284.1 coordinate 3,194, forward strand.
TAAAAAGCACGACGCCGATTTGACTCAATTGCTGCAGCGTTCCCAGTGATGCTGGAGGAAAGAGGAATCCGAGCGCCTGCGGGTAAATCAGTCCCAACACCGAAGGGCCCAGGACAATGCCTGCGATCATCTCGCCCATCACTGGCGGTTGATGTATACGGCGGAAGAGTCCGCGAAACAGACCCGCCATGATCAAGACGACGATGATCTGCAACAACAGAATGCTGAGCGGCGTTCTGAAGTTTTCCCAGAGGACTCCGGTTGATGAAGCCGGCTCGTTTAGTAGCGGTGCGGGGACCGTACCTGTCTGTAGTCTTGCTCCCGCGGTCAGGATCAGCCAAACGCCACCCACGAAGATGAGGATCAGCAGGAAATACGGTAAATAGTGGCGTGCGTCCGAGAAAGTGAATCCACGTCGAGGGGGCATCGACTCTCTATACAACGCCGTCCGAACGTGGCGCAACCTACTTCACGTTAACTGCGTAGTAAATTCTGTAGTAATCCATGCCTGGGCATCCGCGTCATCCGCGGCCCTAATTGCTCAGCGCACAGCATTGATGCTAATTTGACTGGTTCCAATGACGGTAGACATCGCCCAACCCAGAACTGAAGTAGGGAATTACTTTGTTTCGAACTATCCGCCGTTCTCCCAGTGGAAGTCGGAGTTTGTCCCGCACGCCGTCGATGCGCTCAACCAGCCGCCGAGAATTGACGACCCATTAGGTCTCTACATTCACATCCCGTTCTGCCGGAAGCGCTGTCACTTCTGTTATTTCAAAGTCTACACAGACAAGAACGCCTCCGAGATCGAAGTCTATCTCGACGCGCTGATCAAAGAGAATGAGCTCTACAGCCGCATGCCTGCGTTCCAGGGGCGGCAACTCCGGTTTGCATATTTTGGCGGCGGAACGCCTTCGTACGTCAGCGAGAAACAGTTACGTTATCTCGTCGATGGCTTGAATCGTCACGTGAGTTGGGAAAACGCGGAAGAGGTCACTTTCGAGTGCGAGCCCGGCACGCTGCAAAAGGCGAAGCTCGAAGCGTTGAAAGCGATCGGAGTCACGAGACTCAGCCTCGGTATCGAACACTTCGATGACGAGATACTTGCCGCTAACGGGCGCGCGCACCTGTCACCTGAAATCTATCGCGCTTATCAGTGGGCACGCGAAGTTGACTTCCCGCAGGTCAACATCGATCTGATCGCGGGCATGATGGGTGAGACGGAAGAGAAGTGGTATGAAGCAGTGCGCCGTGCAATCGAGCTGCAACCAGACTCAGTCACGATCTACCAGATGGAATTACCCTATAACACAGTCATCTCGCAGGACATGTTGAAGAAGGGAATCACATCGCCCATTGCCGGCTGGACCACAAAACGTCATTGGCTCAATTACGCATTCGAACAGTTCGTTGCTCACGGCTACGAAATTGCAGGCAGCGACATCGTCGCGACAAAGACGAAAACTTGCAGATTTATCTACAGGGATGCACTGTGGCACGGTGGCGATATGATCGGCATCGGAGTCTCGTCGTTTTCTCATTTCGGCGGCGTCAATTTCCAGAATGCGCACAACTTCGAGGAGTATGTTCGCATCCTTAACGAAGATCGCCTGCCGCTGTTGCGGGCCGTTTCGCTGACCCCCAAACAGAGACTCATTCGCGAAATGGTTTTGCAGTTGAAGACTGGATGGCTCGACACCAGTTATTTCCGTCAGAAGTTTGGCGTTGATGTTTGGAACGAATTTCGTCCCGTGTATGAAGGACTGGAAGAAAAAGAACTGCTCGCGCGTCAGAACAGCAATGTCTCGTTGACGCGTCGCGGGCTGTTGGAAGTAGATCACTTCCTGATCGATTTTTTTGAACCTGAACTGAGAACAGTACGGTACGCATGAATAATAATACTTACGACGTCATCGTAATGGGTGGTGGACCCGCGGGGAGCACCGTTGCCGGCATTCTGGCGCGCGAAGGCCGTCAGGTAATCGTTTTTGAAAAAGAAATATTTCCGCGCCATCACATCGGCGAGTCGCTGATGACTGACACTTACTGGACCTTCCGTCGTCTGGGCATACTCGAAAAAATGAAGGAGAGTCCATTCGTACGGAAGTACAGTGTGCAGTTTGCAAACTCGGCGGGGAAAGAGTCGCGCCCGTTCTACTTCTTCGAGGCGGTGCATCACGAGAGCGCCGTCACGTGGCAGATCACGCGCGCGCAGTTCGATCACCTGCTGATCAATCACGCTGCCGAGCAGGGCGCGGTGGTCCATCAGGGCGTTTTGGTCAAGCAGGTGTTGTTTGAAGATGATCGCGCAGTCGGCGTCGAGGTGCAGATGCAGGACGGCACGCGTGAGAAGTTTTATGCGAAGGTTGTGGTCGATGCGACCGGACAGGCCGCGATGCTCTCGAACAAGTTTCGCTGGCGCGTGCGCGATCCAAAACTCAAGAAAGCCGTGCTCTACTCCTATTACAAGGACGCACACCGCGAGCCCGATCTAAACGGCGGCGCAACGCTCGTGTTGCGTACGGAGCCGGGCAGCGGCGGCTGGTTCTGGTATATCCCGCTCGAAAACGACATCACGAGCGTCGGCATCGTTGCCGATCCTAATTATCTTTTGAAGGGTCGCGGTCAGGATCTGGCGAAGATTCTCAACGAAGAGATCGAGAAGTGTGAATCGGTCCGGCGGCGCGTAGCCGGGGGCACTCGCGTGGACAAGATTTATTCCATCCTCGACTACTCGTATCGTTCCAAACACAACGCGGGTAACGGTTTTATTATCATCGGAGATGCTTACGGCTTCCTCGATCCGATCTATTCCTCCGGTGTGTTGCTGGCGCTCAAGATGGCGGAACTCGCCGCTGACGCCATTCACGACTCTTTCAATCACGACGACTTCTCAGCCGCGCGGCTCGGCCAGTACCAGGCAAAACTCGATCGCGGTATCGAGTCGATGCGCAAGCTCGTCTATGCCTTCTACAACGACGGCTTCAGCTTCTCAGGATTCCTGCGCAAGTATCCGGAAGAGCGCGTCCACATTATCAACCTGCTGATCGGCGACGTGTTCAAGGAAGGTGTTGATTCGATCTACGGCCCAATGTCGGAATTCGCCGAGATCCCGCCACCACTCTACGAACAAGTCGACGGCACAATCGTCCCGCAAGTCCCAACCCCCGACGAAGCGGACCTTCTGCTCTCTGCGAAGTATCTGTCCTATGACGACCGGTCACAAATAAACGCGGATTCTTCAGATTGAATCCGCGTTCATCAGTGTAATCTGCGGCTAAAACAATAGCTTCAACCCAAATTGAATGTGTCTTGGGTCACGCGCGGACGTGATCCGTCCAAATGTCGGGGAGCCGAGGAAGTTGTCCGGAAGGTTGAAGTTTGGATGATTGAAGAGGTTGAAGGCTTCCGCGCGGAATTGAAGATTTACACGCTCCGTGATCCGCGTGTTCTTCAGTAGCGACGCATTCACGTTCTGGAATCCCGGCCCATCCAGGATATTCCTGCCCGCATTTCCAAACGTGCCCGGGGCCGGAAACGCGAAGGCTGCGGTGTTGAACCATTGAAGCGTTGACGGATTCGACAGTTCGGGATTTCCAACCAGGTTGGGACGATCGTTGGCGCCGAAGCCGAGAATCGATCTTCCCGTCCCGCTGTTGTCGATTTCCGAAAGCAGGGCAACCGTGAAAGGTCTGCCCGTCTGAAGCGTCACGATGCCGAACGTTTCCCATCCGTTCAAGAGCGTGCCCGCAACTCCGTCGTATTTCTTAAACGGAAACGCATACGAGTAACTCAGCGACATTCGATGAGCGACGTCGAAGTTCGATCGACCGCGTTCCGCGGCGACGTTGAAACTATTCTGCGGGAAGTTTGGATCGCCGGCGCTGGTGAAGAAGTTTGACGCGTCGTCAATCGACTTGGACCACGTGTAAGAAGCAAGCGCTGAGAAGCCGCGCGTCAGGTGTTGCTGAAAACGCACTTGCAGCGCGTTGTAACTGGAATTAGCGCGCGACTCGAGCAGGTCGATGTCGTCAAACCGCGGATCGGGTCGTGGTACAAACGGCAGTCCCGGCGGCAACACGCTCGGTTGCGGCTGGTTGATGTCACGAGCGGTCAAGAGCTTTGTTCCCTTCGAGCCAACGTAAGCGACTTCCAGCACACTCGCGCGCCAAAGCTCACGTTCGACGTTGAAATTCCAATGCTGCATATAGCCGGTGCGCAGGTCGCGTTGGATCGCGAGTGCCGAATCCGGCAGCGGGAACGGGAAGAACGACGGAAACGGATTGTTCAGCGTTAGCGGCAAACCCGGTAACGAGAAGAAGATGTTGTTATCGAAGAACGGCGAGTTGAAGTAGAGCGCTTCAGCCGGCGCCAGTGGTGACTGATCGTAGTAGACGCCATAGCCGCCGCGCAGCACGGTCTTCTCGTCTTCACCAAGCGTCCAGGCAAAGCCGACGCGCGGAGCAAAGTTGTTTTTGTCCGCGTCGAAACCACTGCGCGGGACGCCATTGGTTCCTACTGGCACGAGGCTTCTCGTCGCGACGTCGTAAATATTCGCGCGATCTTCAGCATCAACCGGCGGCGAGTTGTATTCGTAACGCAGCCCGCCGTTGAGCGTCAGACGCGGCGTGAGGCGATAGCTGTCGTTGATGAAAAAGTTGTAACTCTCGGTACGAATCTGTTGTGGATTATCCACCCGCGCAACGCTGGTCAGGAACGGAAAACCGATCAGGAGATCCGCGAGCGCATTAAACGTGACCTGTCCAAACGGCGAAAACTGAAGCCGGCCACGCGACTCAACATCACGAAACGCGTTCTGTTGTGAAAAGCGCAAATCGGCGCCGAATTTGAACAGGTGATTGCCGCGCACATAGCTCGAGTTGTTCAGAAACTGGTAGACGTTGGTGACGCTGTCTTGCGGGTTGTTGCCTTCATCGCCGAGCGGCGAAAAACCGGTGACGGTGATGAAGCTCAATCCTAAATCACGTTCGCGCGGTGAAATCGTCGGCAAGCCCACCTCAGAATTCAACACACTCGCTTCCTGTGTGACTGCAGCCGCGACCCTGCTAAAAGCGATTCGACTCTCGTTAATCAGTTTTGGCGTCAACACCAGCGTCAGTGCTGCCATGCCGTTCTGACTGCGCCGCTTCACCGCATCACCAAATCCCGGAACGACTGAGAAAGACGTTCCGGTAAACGGCTCAAACAGATCGCGATCACCAAAGCTATATCTGAACGCAAGGTCGGCCCGACTGTTCAGATGGTGATCGACGCGCGCGTCAAAACTATCATTGTCGTCGCGCAGAATCGGCGATGAGACAAAGTTTTGAAACGGCACGTTGCGGTTTGGGAGTGGATACAGATTAGCGATCGCGCGGCCGACGGGGTTGATCAGGAAATCCGGAACGATGCCGTTTGTAAATGTTATGCCCGGAAATGGACTGACCGGCGGGCCGAAAAGACTCTGCGAGAAGTTACCAGCGCGCTCGAGGGCGGTCGGCACGTTGGTGATGCGCGTGATGCCTTCACGCGAGCGCGTCCCCTCGTAGTCAGCAAAGAAGAACGTGCGATCCCGCATGATTGGACCGCCGAGCGCCCCGCCAAACTGGTTGCGAATGTACTTCGGTTTTGGTTCTGACGAGGGCGCGAAAAAGTTGCGCGCGTCGAGCGCGGCGTTGCGGTGAAACTCGAAGACAGAACCGTGGAAATCGTTGGATCCTGAATTTAGGATGACGTTTACCTGCGCGCCGGGATTGCGACCAAACGAAGCATCGTAAGTGCTCGTCAACATCTCAAACTCGCGAATCGCATCGACCGAGGGCCGCACGCCGAACGTGTTCAGTTTCGGATCGACGTTATAAACACCGTCGAGCAAAAAGTTGTTTGCATCTTCGCGGGCGCCATTCACGCTGAAAGCGAAATCACCGCGGGCAGATCCGGCTGAGCCCGGCGCCGGAGGCACTGCTCCAGGCACGAGCAGGCTGAGCTCGTAAAAATTCCGGCCATCTAGTGGCAGTCCGGTGATCTGGCGGTTGTCGATCACGTTGCCCAGTGAACCCGAATCTTGTTTCAACAGCGGCGCGTACGGAGTCTCAACTATGTAAGCGACGCTGCCCACGATCAGATCCACATCCAGGCGCTGCTCCTGATTAACGAACATCTCAATTTTCTCTGTCTGAGCTCTGAACGGGGGCGCCTCGACCTTCACTTCATATTCACCTGCCGGCAGCGACGCAATCGCATACTGTCCATTGCTGTCAGTCGTCGTTGTGCGAACGTCGCCGGTGGCGGTACTCGTTACGGTAACGTTCGCGCCGGTGACGGCGGCCTTATTTGGATCGTAGACAGTGCCTCGCAAGGAAGCGCGATGCGTTTGCGCTGCGATTGTTGCCGGCAGCAGCAGAGAAAGAGCGATCAGGAAGAGGGTGCTAAATTTCGACTTCAATTTTTTGGATGCTCCCGGATTTTGGATTGGTCCGCGTGTTGGCAGACCTTAGCAAATCATTTGCTGCTATGTCTAAGGCGCAGTGTTAGAATTACGGCGAAAGTCCTGGTTGAGTTTCAGTTTTACCAGGCATTTAATCCGCATACATCCGCGGCTAAACAACTGGAGGTCTGAATGCTCTGGATCCTTTTTGCTCTCGGCGCCGCGCTCGCGTGGGGTCTATATGGTCCTGCTCTGCATCGCGGGCAAGTAGCGCTCGGCAATAATCCCATGCGCGCTCTGCTGTGCGTAGGTGTCGCTTACTTTTTAATTGGCGTGCTGGTCCCGCTGATCAGTCTTTCCGCACAGGGCGAGCTCAACGGCTTCAACATGAAAGGCTCGATCGGCGCGACTGTAGGCGGCGCTTTGGGTGCCGCTGGAGCGATTTGCATCATCTTCGCATTCAGATCGGGAGGCTTGCCGACTTACGTGATGCCGCTGGTTTTTGCGGGAGCGCCACTGGTCAACGTGCTGTATTCGATGTGGCTGCATCCACCGAAGACTTCACCAAATCCGTTGCTCTACTTAGGTTTTGTTTTGGCTGCGCTCGGCGGTGGCCTGGTGCTTTATTTCAAGCCGTCGTCATAGTGCAGGTCAGTTCTTCGTGTCTCCCCGAAATTAAAGAGTTTTCCACACACGAAGGAGATCAGGATGAAGTTTAGGCGTTTATTCGTTGCAACCGCAGTGTTGCTGTGTGTGACTGCGGCGGCGTTGGCCCAAACCGCAGCCAGCTGGCCGCAGTGGCGTGGTCCAAATCGCGACGGCATCTCGAAGGAAACGGGATTGCTCAAGCAGTGGCCTGCTGAAGGTCCGCCGCTGGCCTGGAAAGCAACCGGCGCGGGACGTGGTTACTCCTCGTTTGCCATCGCCAACGGCAAGCTCTACACGATGGGACTGCGAGGTGACCGCGAGTTTGTAGTGGCGTTTGACGTGGCTACCGGCAAAGAAGTATGGGCCACGGCGCACGGTTCAGCTTTTCGTAACGATCGTGGCGATGGACCAAGAGGGACGCCGACGATCGATGGCGATCGAATTTATGCGCTGGGCGGCAGCGGCGATCTATCGGCGCTCGATACACGTACGGGCAAGATCGTCTGGTCCAAGAATATTTTGCGCGAGTTTGGTGGATCAAACATTACCTGGGGCATAAGTGAGTCGCCGCTGGTGCTGGGGAATAAAGTGTTCGTGAACGCCGGTGGGCACGACGCATCCATCGTGGCGCTGAACAAAGCTGATGGATCGGTTATCTGGAAGAGCCAGAGCGACGAAGCGGGTTATTCGTCGGCGATCCCGGTAGATATAAATGGCATCACGCAGGTGGTGTTCTTCACGGCCGAACGCGCTGTGGGTCTCGACTCAAAAGATGGACGTCTGTTGTGGGAATACGCGAAACCTGCCAACCGCACGTCGAATGCAGCGACACCGATCGTGCGCGCGAACCGGATCTTTATCTCTTCAGACTATGGTACGGGCGGCGGTGTGATTGAGATCAAGCCTGATAACAAGGCACAGGAAGTCTACTTCACCAAGGACATGAAAAATCATCACAGCAGTTCTGTGTTGATTGGAGATTACCTGTACGGGTTCTCGAGCTCGATTCTCACCGCGATGAAGTTTGATACGGGTGAGCTCGCGTGGCGAGATCGAAGTGTGGGCAAAGGCTCGCTGGTGTATGCGGATGGGAATTTGTACTTGTTGAGTGAGAACGGTGTTGTGGGTCTGGTTGAAGCTACGCCGACGGGGTACAAAGAGAAGGGCAGGTTCCGCATTCAGCAGGATTCACTGCCGACGTGGGCGCATCCGGTAGTCGCGGGAGGAATGTTGTACCTGCGTGATCAGGATACGATCTACGCCTACGACGTCCGGGAGAAGAAGTAAAGAGTGTTTATTGTAGGGGCCGCCCCTACAATTACCGATGAATGTGTGTATTTCACCTAACGCCTGGCTTGTTTGAGGTAGTCGCGGGCCTCGCGTAATTCGAGGAGGCCGGAGTCGGCTTGTTTCCATTGTTCGATCAGCGCTGCGTAGGCAGTCAGTGCAGCGGATTGATTTCCGGACTGCGTGGCTGCGCGTGCGGCGCCGAGCAGGGAACGA
>DATENQ010000285.1:0-15840 GCA_035275005.1 Pyrinomonadaceae bacterium
ATCTTCGCCGGTAATGGCGTAGTGTTTGAGAATTCGAGGGTGACGTATCCTTCCCACTCCGGTTCAAAAGGCGTGACGTTCACCAGAATTCCGCAGCGCGCATATGTGCTTTTGCCGAGACAGATCGTGAGCACGTTTCGAGGGATGCGGAAGTATTCGACAGTGCGCGCCAGCGCGAAACTGTTTGGCGGAATGATTACCGACTCGCCTTTGATATCAACGAAGTTCTTCTCGTCAAATTCTTTTGGATCGACGATGGTGCTGTTGATGTTGGTGAAGAGTTTGAACTCGTCGGCGCAGCGAATGTCGTAGCCATAGCTCGACGTTCCATACGACACGATTCGCTTGCCTTCAACTTCCTTCACCTGGCCGGGCTCGTACGGTTCGATCATCCTGTACTCGTTAGCCATCATGCGGATCCACTTGTCGGATTTTATGCTCATGTCGTGATTCTAGACGATTCGCGTTCATCCGCGAAAAACCGACGAGTTTTATTGTGTGGCCTTCCGAATATTCACTATCCCATCACCAACCGTAAACCTGAAGAACGCTCCACCCGCGCCGGCGCGCGCGCGGACAGTGCGTTCAGTAATGCCGGGTTTCTCGCGCGACGCAAGGCCTTCGTAAGTGCTGACGATCTTTCCGGTGCGCAGCACATCAGCATCGATGTCGCCACTGAAGCCTGCCGGCAGATCAACGTTGATCGTACCGGACGCGATGCGAATTTCGGCGCCGGCCCCGCGCCAGCTTCGCGCCGGAATGCTCAACGTGATCGAGCCCGCCGTGACAGTGGTTGAAAGAGTTCCGCCAGTGAGCATGAGTGTGGTGTCACTCTCCGTCGCGCTCACTCGCAATGCGCCTTCAACACCGGTAAGTTTGACTTCGCCGTGACCTGCATTGATCTCGAGATCCGTATTGACCGGAACACGCAATCGATAATCGATCTTCCAGGGCATGTTAAGCAGTTTCTTCGGGAAGTTTTTTGCGGTTCGCTTCATATAGGCGCGATCGTGCGTGCCGGTGGTGAGAATGCTTAGGTGATTAATGTCTTCGTCAAAGACGAAATTATTCACGGCTGCGAGTTGGTCCAGGTCAGTCTCCGTTGGTCCCTGGAGCTCGATATTCGCGGTCAGCTCAACTTCGTTGCGCTGCCATCCTTCAACAGTTACCGAGCCTCGCGGCGCGGCTATCAAAGTTACCGTGCCGCCGTAGTGAAACGTGCGCGTCTCACGCCGCGTCGCGGTGCGCGTCAGCAGTTGGAGATCAGGAACGGCGGCTTTTTGAGAAAAGACTGAACTGGCAGGAATTAATAGGATCGCTAAGAGAAGAAGAGATCTGGTCATCCCCGTGATAATAGCGTTGTTTGCGCCGGGCGCGAAAACAAAAAAAGGACGTTGCCTAAGCAACGTCCACCAAGCCTTAGCTTGCCATTGAAGCGCGAAGACTTACCTTCGCATAAACGTGATCTGGCCGCTGAAGTTGATGATGGACAAGAATGAGTGTCCACCGCCAACGTAACCTTCATACTTTCTGCCGTCATGAGACTTAAAGTTGTTGTTCCAAAAGTCATTCAAGGCAATCTTGCGCGCGGGCGACGAAGCTACAAAACGAAAATCCGAGTTAACAGGAATGCGAATCGTGATGTCGCCCTTATTGGACTTGAATTCGTAGTTACCGCCGCCTAAGAACTCACCGTCAAAGAAAATGTTTCCGGTAATGTTTTGTGCAATAACCTGCGACGCAACGATATTCGTGAGTTCGATATCTCCTTCAGTCGAAACGTATGCCCTCACTAAACCACTGCGAATGTTTGTCACATTGATGTTGCCGCTTATGGTTTGCAGATCGACGGATGAATTAACTGGAACTTGCAGTTTAAAATTTATGTCGCCGACATCGCCGCGGCCGCGATTGTCGCTCATGACGTCCACCACCAGACTTTCATTTGTCTGTTTTGGAACCACTTGGGCCTTCTTCGATTCGATGGTCGCCGTAAGGCGGATCTCGTTTTTGTTCCATGCCTCGACGACGATTGTGCCGGAGATATTCTTCAATTCGATACGGACATTTTTTCCCGCAGGGTAACGTCTGGAGAGCTGGTGCTGGGCCGCAACATTGAACGATAGCGACGTCAATGCGAGGAGAGTTCCAATTGTAAGGAAACCGGCGCGTGCTGACGAGCACCAGGTTAACAATCTGGTTTTCATTACTGTGGGGCTTTTAATCAAAACAAGTCTCGGCCAGGCCGGCATTACAAGTCAGAAAACTGTTCCAACAACGCGAGTTTGCGGTTCATCGATTCGTGGAACATCAGTTCTGAAGTCTCATCGTGTGGATTTCGCTTCAGCTCATCAGTTGCGTCGGAGATGGTCTGGTCGATCACTGCCATGGTTCGATCGAACTTCTCGCGCATCTCGGGACTCCACTGGGCTTTCCTTAGCTCGACTCGCTGGCTCCAGTAATCAATCCCCTGACGACGCTGCAAGATAAGATCGTTGACGTTTGAGGCTTCAACTTGTTCCGGAGCGGGCGCTACTCCGTATCCACCCCAACGACGCAAGCCAACTACGGTCACCAGAGATACCAACAAAACGATAGCCACTGTCGAAGCAGCCAATTGCGGCAACGAAAGTTCCCAACTACTTCCCATCAGCCTGCTGAAAAAGGAGCGTTGCGGCTCAGGATTCGCGATTGCCTTGTTCGGCAGTTCCGCTTCGATCACGTTGCGGATGCGAAGCCACATGGCCTGTTCGTTTGGCGGCGCGTCGTATTGACCGCGCTGAGTGCGGCAGAAGCCGACGATCGACGCGAGGTCCTGGCGCACGCTGTCGCAATCCAAACACTCTGTCAGGTGCGTATTGAGAGAGAACTCATCCCGTTGCGTAATCGATCCGTCAATCAGATCGTGGATGAGTTCCTGACATGTATCGCAGTTCATTGCTTACCACCTTCGTTCTGTCTCAAAATGCGCACAAATCCAATCAACACTGTCTCAGGACAGAACCTTCTCGGTTGTCATCAATCAAGGGAAGACTGCGTTCGAAGCCGATTTCCGGCGAACTAACTTGCTGGCACATACCTTCGAGGCTATTCATTGGATTTCTGTTGCCTCAAAAGGCCGCGCAATTTCATCCTGGCTTTGTGTAATTGCGACTTCGACGTTCCTACCGAACACCCCAGCATTCTGGCGATTTCCTCGTGTTCATGCCCTTCGATGTCGTGCAGCGTAAACACCGTCCGGTAACCGGGCGGGAGTTGCGCGATTGCCTTGTCGAGGGCGATGCGGTCGACGACGGGCATCGAGTTGGGGTTTTCTGTCCCTTTTACTATCTGTGTTGGGGTTTCACCGTCTTCAGTCGTTTGCTCCATGCGCACGCCGCGTTTGCGGAAGTGCATAAGCACCTGATTGACTGTGAGCCGGTGTAGCCAGGTAGTAAAGGCAGACTCACCCCGGAAACTGCCGATTTTTCGAAAGAGCTGAATGAAGACCTCCTGTGCGAGGTCCTCCGCCTCCGAAACATTCCCGGTCATCCTCAAGCAGAGTGAGTAGACGCGTCGATTATGGCGCTGGTAAAGCTGTTCGAAAGCTCCCATGTCATTTTGGGCTGCCCTCTGCGCCAGCTCATAATCTGTCGTTTGCGATGTCTCGGTTTCGGCTGCGGTCACGTGACGCGTCTCGGGCAAGCTTTCGGAAGAAATTTAACAACTTCCTGCTTGTGTTGGCACGATCTCACGCTTCCGCGAGTTTCAAGGGAGCAGCACTGTTTCCTCAGAATGACCGCGTGGGGATGCGGTGCGAAGTTCCAGTACCCTCAACGCGGCTGTGATGCGGCGCTTCTTGCGCGTCGTTGCCTTACCCGACCCTAAAAATACTGATTTTTCCAGCCGAATCAATAGCTTTTCGTACGGCTGAGTTGCAGGATAGGTGATACGCGTCGTGCTGACAAGCGCAGGCGGCATCCACAGATTACACAGATTCATTTATTGAGTCTGTGTAGTCTCTGGATGGCCTTTATGTCCAGTAGGTCCGATCGAGCGAACGGTAACCAACGGCTTCGGAGACGTGATTGGAATTGATGGTTTCCGAGCCTTCCAGATCGGCGATCGTGCGGCTGACTTTCAGGATGCGATCGTAGGCGCGCGCGGAGAGTCCAAGGCGTTGCATTGCATTCTCCAACATCTTCTCGCTGTGCGAATCGATGTGGCAGTGAGCACGGATCATGCGGGGTGTCATGGCTGCGTTTGAAAAGATCTTCTCGTTGACGAAGCGGTGATGTTGCCGATTGCGGGCCTGGATTACGCGCTGGCGAATCACAGCTGAGCTGTCAGTTTCCGGTGGCGTCTCGCCGCGAAGCTCGCGAAACTTCACCGCCGGCACGTCGATGTGAATATCGATCCGGTCGAGCAGTGGTCCAGAGATGCGGCCGATGTAGCGCTCGATTTGATTTGCCGAACAACGACACTCGCGGGTCGGATCGTTCCAGAAGCCGCAAGGACAAGGGTTCATCGCGGCGGCTAAGACGAATGCCGCGGGAAAAGTCAGAGACATCGACGCACGACTTATAGTTACTTGTTGATCTTCGAGTGGCTGACGTAACACCTCCAAAACACTGCGATCAAACTCCGGCAACTCGTCGAGAAACAATACTCCGTGGTGCGCGAGTGATACTTCTCCAGGCCGCGGTACAGTACCGCCGCCAATCAGACCGGCATCGCTGGTTGTGTGGTGAGGTGAACGAAACGGACGCTCGGTAACTAGCCCCGCGCCTCCAGTCAAACCAACTACAGAATGAATCTTCGTCAACTCGAGCGCGGCTTCGAACTCGAGTGGCGGCATGATCGTCGGTAGACGTTTCGCCAGCATCGTTTTGCCCGAACCCGGCGGACCAATGAGCAGGATGTTGTGACCACCTGCGATCGCGACTTCGAGCGCGCGCTTGGCCGATACCTGTCCCCGAACTTCCTTGAAGTCGACGTTGTAATGTCCTGTTCGTCCGAGTATTTCGGTGACGTCGATCCTGAGTGGTTCGGGCGGCCTTTCCGTGCGTAACTCAGCCACCAGCTTCACTGCGCTTTGCAGATCGGCAACCGGATAGACGTTAACTCCAGAGACGACAGCGGCCTCTTTGGCATTCTCTTCCGGAAGTATCAAATGACGAATTGATCCTTCACGTGCGAGCATCGCGATCGGCAACGCACCTTTGATAGGTCTGACGCGACCATCGAGTGAAAGCTCGCCGACACAGAGCACGTGAATCAGGTTGTACTGCTCCGCGAGCTCGCCGTTGGCGCCGAGAATACCGAGTGCAATCGGCAGATCGAAACTTGCGCCCTCCTTGCGCACGTCGGCCGGCGCAAGATTGATCGTGGTCTTCTGAAATGGGAAGAAGTAGCCGCAGTTTTGAATCGCGGCGCGGATGCGTTCGCGCGATTCGCGAACGGCGGCGTCGGGAAGTCCGACGATAGTAACCGGTGGCGTCTGATCGTTATCGCCACGGACCGGAGTTAGATTGACTTCGATGTCTACGAGATCAGCATCTATGCCATAGACGGCTGCGGAGAGTGTTCTGAAGAGCATGTGAGGCGGCTCCTAATATGAGAATGTTAGCCACGGATGACACAGATAACACGGATAAAATCAATCAGTGTTATCCGTGTTCATCTGTGGCTAAAAAATTAATTAACGACGCCGCGAGGGGGCGGTCGCTGACGATGGAATCTTCACTTCCTGACCGGCGCGCAGCTCAGCGTCAACCGGAATACCATTGAGTCGTGCAACATCGTTCGCATCGAGATTACGCGCAGCGGCGATTCTCGCGATCGTGTCGCCCTTGCGCGCGCGAATCTTCTCGATACCCGGAGTAGCCGGAGCGTCCGAAGCGCTTGTTGCTCTCACCCACTTGGTGAGCTTCACACCGCCACTCGGAGCCAGCAGCTTTGTAGTCGCCTTCAGATCCACATTACCGTTCATGGCCTGGAGTTGCGCGGCATTAATACCGGTTCGATTCGCGATGCTCTGCCAGTCTTCACCCGGCGCTACGGAAATCAGTCGTGCCGACTCGCGTCTCTCAGGCGGAATGCGCTGAATCAGCGAGGCAAACTGTTTCGCACGGCCGGCCGGAATGCGCACGTTATAAGTGTCGCCACGCGGAGTTACATCGCGTTTCAATTCCGGATTAAGAGAACGAATGTGATCGACGCTGGTGTCAGTGGCGTCCGCAACGAGTTGCAGGCCGGTAGCTGTTGGCACCTGAACCACGTCGTACGACATCGGCGCGTCGGGCTTGATGCCCTTGAATCCGTATTTCTCAGGGTTCTTCGCAATCAGGATCACGGCCAGGATGTTTGGCACGTAGTTGCGTGTTTCCTGTGCGATGTACGGGTAAATCATCCAGAAATTGGCGGAGCCTGCGCGCGAAATGGCGCGATCGATATTGCCGGCGCCGGTGTTATAGGCGGCCATCGCCAGTTCCCAGTTACCGTTGTAGCGCCTTGCGAGATCTTTCAAGTGTCGGGCCGAAGCACGTGTCGCTTGCTCAAAACTGTTGCGCTCGTCGATGTAAGCGTTCTGGCGCAGGCCGTACATGCGACCAGTGCTCGGAATGAATTGCCACAATCCCGACGCAGCCGCCCACGAAACCGCTTTCGGTTTCCACGCACTCTCGACCTGACCCAACCAGGTGACGTCTACAGGAACGCCTTCCTCGACGAAGATCTTTCGTGCCAGCTTCATGTACTGTCCGGAGCGGCGCAGTCCGTTCTCCATCGTGCCTCGATTGCGGCCCTGATAGTAATTGATGAATTGCTGGATTAACGGATTAAGAGTGAAGGTGAAATTTACGTTCTTCTTTGCCTGCTCTAACGCGGCCAGGTCTTCGCCCGAAACCTCCTTCTCACGATCGGTGAGAACGAGCTTGCTCAAGTCATCGAGCGGCGAAGGTTCAAATTTCTGATCGCGAAATCCGACTTGCGATGGCGGCGGAGTTTTCTGATCCTGATCCTGTGTGTTCTGAGCAACTAGCTGCGTGCTGGTCGGAGCGGTTGGTTGCTGTAGTGGAACCTCTTCTCGATAGATACGTTCGACTAACTCAAGATAGTAAGTCTGCAAACGCTGGCTGGCTCTGACATCAAAGCCCGATTCGAGAATCGAGTCGACCGCACGGTCAAACTCTTCGCGAGCTTGATTGCGCTTGTTGTCTTCGAGGTTGAGCTTGCCCTTGCGAAAGTGATCTTCCGCGCGAGCGATGATCTGTGCAATGCGTCCCTCGGACTGTTCGACTTCCGATGGAATTGTTCTGGCGGATGAAGCGACCGGAATCTGGGCGAAACTGCTCACCGGCAAACCGACAAGCGTAATGAGAACAGCCACACAGGCCATCAAACGAGTAAAGCTCGCTAAGGTCAAATCGTCATACTCCTTCAAAGGTAATGCGACCCCGAGCGACTCCAGAGTCACAAGCGACAGCATTCGTAATGTGCGGTATCTGATGGCTCCTCTATGATTTGGAAACTGCAGGAGCCCAAAGTCACCTTGGAGGTTACCACACGATTTTTTAGGGTGTCAATTAAACACCTAACCTGAAACACACGCTCAAACGGTTAAGTTTTCCACTTAAATCTACTGCGTGGATACTGATGCAAGCTTAACGCTCTATGCTGCCTCAGGTTTCAATTTTAGCCGCAGATTTTACGCAGAAGAACGCAGATCCGATCTGCGTTCTTCTGCGTAAATCTGCGGCTCAATTTCGTACAGAGAAAATTCGAGTCTGTTTCGCAACAAAATAGCTAAACTCGTCAAAGAGCAACTATTACTTACCTTTAGCCCTTCGAACCCACGTTGGAACAGTGCTTGCCAAACGTCACTGCGTGGGCATGCTCTCCCTATATTCGAAACGAGCGAATTTCAGAAAAAAGTATGTCAACAGCCATTAAAACAAGAGTACAAGAGTTCCCCAGGCACGCTGAAGCCGGTGCCGTATCTTCGCGGTCTCAGTTTTTGTTCAATCGTGAGCTGAGCCTGCTCGAGTTTCACGCGCGAGTATTGGAAGAGGCGCTCGACGATCGCAATCCGCTATTGGAGCGGTTGAAGTTTTCGTCGATCTTCTCTTCGAACCTCGACGAGTTTTTCATGATTCGTGTTTCGGGTCTCAAAGAAGAGCTCCAGGACGCGAACGTGATTTCGGCGGACGGCCTGACTCCGAGAGAGCAACTAGCAAAAACACGAGAACGGATTCTCGGTCTGATAAAAGAGCAAGCTCGTTGCCTGCGTGAAGAGATCTTGCCGCAACTGAAGGAACACAGCATCGCTCTCGTTCCGTACGAGTCTCTTTCTCGCAACGAAAAGGAGAGTCTGAACGAATACTTCATCGAGAAGGTCTTTCCGGTCCTGACGCCGCTGGCGGTCGATCCGAGCCATCCATTCCCGTACATCTCTCCGCTTAGCGTGAACATCGGTTTGATGGTTCACGCGCCGAGCGACGCGAAGTTTGTCGGGCGGGCAAAGGGAAACGATACGCGGTTTGTGAGAATCAAGGTGCCTTCGGTCATGCCGCGGCTAGTGCCGGCGAATTCGTCCGGAACTCGCTTCGTGTTGCTCGAAGAGATCATTGAAGCAAACATACAGACGCTTTTTCCGGGAATGACTCCAGGCCCGTGTCACCGTTTTCGCGTGACTCGCGATGCCGACATTGAGATCAAGGAAGAAGAAGCTGAAGACCTGCTCAGTCTTATTACGGAAGAACTACGCCAGCGACGCTTCGGCACGCCTGTCCGTCTGGAAGTTTCCCCGGACATGCCGGAGGAGATGATCGAGTATCTGACGTCTTCGTTGGATCTCGAGCGCGACGACGTTTACGTTTTTGATGGACCATTGCATGTGCAGGATCTGATGTCGCTTTTCGATATCGACCGGCCTGACTTGAAAGACGCTACTTTCACGCCATCAGTGCCTTCGTGGTACGAGGAGTACGACACGATCTTTGATGCGATTCGTGAGAGCGATCGGCTGTTGCACCATCCGTACGATACGTACGATTGCGTCACGGGATTCATCAATCAGGCGGTTGAAGATCCGGACGTCGTAGCGATAAAGATCTGTCTCTATCGAACTGGTCCGGATTCACCGATTCCGCCGGCACTGATCCGCGCGAGCGAGCAAGGGAAACAGGTAACAGCGCTGATCGAACTCAAAGCGCGCTTCGACGAAGAGCACAATATCGAATGGGCCCGCAAGCTGGATCGCGCAGGCGTACACGTGGTCTATGGCGTCCTGGGTCTGAAGACTCACGGCAAACTGACGCTCGTAGTCAGACGTGAAGGTGACAATCTTAAGCGTTACGTTCACATCGCGTCAGGTAACTACAATCCGACCACCTCGTGTACTTACACGGACCTGGGAATGTTTACCTGCGACGATGCCATCGGCAGAGACGCCACGGAACTGTTCAACTACCTGACCGGATTTTCGGAGCAATCCGAGTATCGAAAACTCATGGTCGCGCCGGTGAATTTGCGCGAGAAGTTGAACGCGCTCTTCGATCGCGAGATCGAGCACCAGCGTGCAGGCCGTCCGGCGCACATCATTGCGAAGTTCAACCGGCTTGCCGATCTACAGATCATCGAAAAGCTTTACGAAGTTTCGCGCGCCGGTGTGAAAGTGGATCTGATTGTTCGAGGTATTTGCATGTTGCGTCCGGGTATTCCGGGATTGTCGGAGAACATACGAGTGCGCAGCGTTGTTGGCCGTTTCCTTGAGCATAGCCGCGTCTTCTGGTTTGCAAACGGAGGCGACGAGGAGATCTATATAGGCAGTGCTGACTGGATGACGCGCAATCTAAAGAACCGCATCGAGGTGGTAGCTCCTGTAACCGATCCCAATGCAAAACGTTACCTGCGAGACGACTTGCTCGAGGCGTATCTGAGCGACAACACGAAAGCGCGCGAGCTGCAACCCGACGGCAGGTATGCTCCTATTATGCGCGGCACGGAGGCGTTTGATAGTCAGAACTATTTCGTTGGTCGAAGTTTTAGCCTTTAGACTGGTGTTTCAAGAACTGTTTCCCTGATTCCCCTGGTGCCCCCCGCTTTAAGTCCGAATCGCGGAGAAAGTAATGAAGACAACCAGGATGCTGCGAACTCTTTTGCTGTTCGCACTGATGCTAAGCCTCACCTCGATCGAAACCGGTCTGGCCAAGTCCAAGAAAAAGAAAGAAGCCCTGACCGGCACACCCATTCTTTGGCAACACCCCGACAACATCTCATCGCGTGATCTTTTTCTTGGGCCGGGTGGTGAAGCGATGCGCCCGGATCTGCGACGCATCACCTTCATTAAAGAGGAGAAGGGCGGCTACTCGAAGAAGTATCGGGTTCGCGACGGCTCGGGTCATGAGTGGGTCGCAAAGATCGGCAAAGAAGCACAATCAGAAACTTCAGCGATCAGACTGCTGTGGGGTGTCGGTTATGTTACCGAGATCAACTATCTCGTCCCGCGCGTCACGATTCCCGGTAAAGGAACTTTCACGAATGTCAGATTCGAAGCGCGTCCGGAAAGATGGGACCGTGCAGGCGAATGGCAGTGGAAGCGCAATCCATTCATCGGCCGGCCGGAGTATCAGGGCCTGAAGATCATGATGGCGATGATCAATAACTGGGACCTGAAAGACGCCAACAACGTTATCGTCAAACTCCGCGATGGTAAGAGCGACGCACTCTACTACATCATCAGCGATCTCGGCGCCACGTTTGGACACGCGAGCACCACGCCGCTCTTGTGGCGATTCACCCGGAGCAGAAACAATCCGGAGAAGTATGCGAAGTCACAGTTCTTCAAGAAAGTAAAAGGCGATCGCGTGGTGCTGCACTTCGGCGGTAAGAACAGCGGCCTGATGAAAGACCTCACGGTTAACGATGCGCAGTGGATAGCCGGCTTGTTATCGCAGTTGAGCGATCAGCAGCTCCGTGATGCTTTCCGCGCCGCGAATTACACGCCGAATCAGATCAATATACTTGCGCGCACGGTGCGTGAACGGACGAACGAGCTACTCAGTCTCCGTCCCAGTGTTCAGATTGGTAGGAACTGATGGCGAACTCGAAAAGAGGCAAGGAAATATTCACGCTCGTTGTGGTATTCGCGGGCGTGGTGCTGATAAGTGCGTTGACCGTCTATCTAATCGGTGGGGCTCGGCGCGTAACTCCGGAGACCGCGCCGGCGCAGCGATCCGATGCGGTTTTCGGAACGCCGGATGGACGCGCTACACCGCCGGTCGCCCAGACTCCCGAGGGGGGCGAGAGTGTTATCGATCAGTTGTTTGGCACGCAACAAGGCGGCAGCGCACATTTGATCGGAGCTACGTGGTTCGAAACGATGGGCAGAATCTCGCTGCGATTTGTGCTCGCGGCGCTACTTGGAGCCGCACTCGCATTTCGTCCACGCAAGCGAATACTCGCGCTCAAACGCAATCCTTACGTTTCACAAACGCAGATACTGCTCGCGATCGTCGCGGCGGCGTTGATGATCATCGTCGGTGACAATGCGGCGCGTGCGTTTGGCATCTTCGCCGCGGTTTCGCTCGTGCGCTTCAGAACCAACATTCGCGATCCAAAGGAGATCACGGTGCTACTGATCAGTCTGGCGCTCGGGCTGTCATCGGGAGTTGGGCGCTGGGATCTCGCGATTGTTTTGTGTCTGTTTTCGTTGCTTGTGCTTTGGGTGTTGGAGTTTCGAGAGCCGGAGCTGGTGTTTCGTTCGATGGAGTTGAAGGTAACGACGAAGAACGTGGTCTCAACGCAGCGCGCGCTGCGAGACGTGTTCAAGACGCACGGTTTTGATAAGGAGCTGCGGGCGGTGGATCGCGAGGCTACGGAGGAATCACCGGGCAGCATCGTCTATTCAGTAGACGTGAGCCCAACGGTCAGCACCGACGAGATCAGCGCCGACATTCTCGCCATCGACGGCCAAAACGTTCAGGGTATCGAGTGGGATCAGAAGAAGAGCTACTCATACTTGTATCAGTAAATTAGCCGCAGATAAACGCGGGTGAACGCTGATTCTGATCGGCGTTCACCCGCGTTTATCTGCGGCTAAAATTTTATTGAGAGACGGTCGCGATTGCGGCTTGCTTACTCTGAAAACTCACGGCGTAGTCCTGCACGAACTTCTTCAAGTCGCCGTGTCCGAAACGAGTGTAGAAGTCAAACTTCTTCATCTCCGCATAAACTTGATCGTAATTCCAGTTGTAGTGATTGAAACGATAAACCGCACCCATCACGCCCGTGCGATGCCGTCCACCCGCGCAGTGTACATAAAACTTCCCGGTCGACGGATCGTCCACCAGTTTTAGAAACTGCTCGATCTTCGCGGTCTCGGGATACTGCTTGTCGCTCATCGGAATGTTCACGTATTTCATTCCGGCGGCTTCGACACTCTGTTTTTCATACGACGTCGGATCGTCCCGCAAATCGATCACGGTGCCAATCCCGAGCGCAGCCAGTTCCTTGTACTCGTCTTCCTTCGGCTGGCCGCCACGAAAGAAGCGGTCGTCCATCTGACCAAAGTTCTTGATCGTGACGTTTGTCTTGTTGTCCTGCGAAAACGCTGTGCTCGATGAGGCGAGAATTAATGAAAAAACCGCGAATAGAACGGATAGAAAGCTGCGGGAAGTCTTAATCACTAAAAACACTCCTTGATAAGGGTTAATGCGACTGCCGCGTCGCGGGGATCCATCAAAACCGGAGACTAAGATTCTCCTCGCTAACTGGTAGTTGTTCTGCCCGTTCCTGGTAACTTGACCGCATCAAATTCAGGCAGGCCGGACGTTTGCAGGCTGCGCCAGACGCTGCGGTCGGGCCCCCGGACTCACTGGCGGAACGACTTTGTCGCCCAGCGCTTCGCGGAAGACCTGGCGCATGTTGTCGACGAAAACGAACCGTATGTCTTTAAACGGCTCCTTCGGCACTTCTTCCAGATCGCGCCGGTTTTGCGCGGGCAGGAGGATCGTCGTGACGCGTGCTCGTCGTGCCGCCAACACCTTCTCCTTCACACCACCAATCGGAAGCACGTTTCCACGCAGGGTGATCTCGCCGGTCATCGCCACGTCTTTACGGACCGGTCGCGCCGACAGTGCCGACACCATTGCCGTTGCAAGCGTGATCCCCGCTGAAGGACCGTCCTTCGGAATCGCACCTTCGGGAATGTGAATGTGCAGATCGTAGTTACTGAAATCCTCTTCCGCGATATCCAGTTCCTTCGCGCGGGCCTTCGCGTACGAATACGCCGCCTGCGCCGATTCGCGCATGACGTCGCCGAGCTGTCCGGTCAGCACGAGATTTCCTTTGCCTCTCATTCTCAAAGCTTCGATGAAAAGCACGTCGCCTCCAACCGCGGTCCACGCCAATCCGGTTGCCACTCCGATCTGATCCTTTTTTAAGACTTCTTCAGGAATGATCTTGGGCGCGCCGAGAAACTCATGCACATTCTTTAGCGAAACTCTGATGCTGCCTTTGTGCCCCTCAGCAATCTTGCGCGCGACCTTGCGACAGATTCTTCCAATCTCACGTTCGAGCTGTCGCAGGCCGGCTTCTTGCGTATATTGCTGAATGATAGTTGTCAGCGCGGTCTTTGAGACGTGCAGATCTTTGGCAGTGATGCCGTTTTCGTCCATCTGTTTCGGAATCAGATGGCGAATGGCAATCTCGCGCTTCTCCTCTTCGGTGTAACCCGCGAGCCTGATCGTTTCCATGCGATCACGCAGCGCCGGCTGGATCGTGTCGAGGACGTTTGCGGTCGTCATGAAGATCACGTTTGAGAGATCGAACGTGACGCCGAGATAATTGTCGCGGAAGGAATTGTTCTGCTCGGGGTCGAGCACTTCGAGCAATGCTGACGACGGATCACCACGGAAGTCAGCGCCGACTTTGTCAATCTCATCAAGCATGATCAGCGGGTTGTTTGTACCTGCCTGCTGCACTGCCTGAATGATTCTTCCCGGCATCGCGCCGACATAAGTCCTCCGATGGCCACGGATTTCAGCTTCATCGTGAACACCACCCAATGAGAGCCGCACGAACTTTCGATCGAGCGCCCTGGCGATGGAACGGCCCAGCGAAGTCTTGCCTACGCCCGGTGGACCAACCAGACAAAGGATTGGGCCCTTCGGCTTTTCCTTTAGCTTGCGTACCGCGAGCGCTTCGATGATTCGATCTTTAACTTTCTCGAGACCGTAGTGATCTTCGTTGAGAACTCGCTCTGCTTTCTGTAAATCGAGATTGTCGACGGATGATCTGGACCACGGCAGATCGGTCATGATCTCCATCCAGTTTCGGAGTGTGGCAGTCTCGGCCGCGTCCGGATGCATGCGTTCGAGTTTCTTCAGTTGCCGCAGTGCTTCGTCTTCAGCCGGCTTCGGCATCTTGGAGGCTTCGATCTTTTCGCGAAACTGCGCGATCTCCTCCGCCAGCTCATTACCCTCGCCGAGCTCGCTCTGAATCGCTTTCAGTTGCTGCCGCAGGTAAAACTCGCGCTGTGAACGATCGATGTCGGCGCGAGCCTGGGTATTGATCTCCTGCTGGACAGTGAGAACTTCGATCTCTTTGTTCAGGAGATCGTTGACACGTTTGAGTCGTGCAGTGGTGTCGGCAATGTCGAGTACTGACTGCGCGTCTTCAACTTTCAGCTCGAGATTGGAAGCCGACAAGTCCGCGAGTCGTCCCGCATCGTCGAGGTTCGCAATGATTGCCATCACTTCCGGAGAAATATTTTTACCGAGATTGATGGCCTTCTCCATCGAGGCGCGCACGTTGCGCACGAGAGCTTCAACTTCCAGCGAACGCTCGGGAGGCAACACTTCCTGCATCACACGGACACGCGAGCGCAGATACTCACCAGTCGCATCTACAGATTCCACATGTGCACGAGCAAGTCCCTGGACCAGGATGCGGATACGCCCGTCAGGCAACTTCAGCATG
Source organism: Pyrinomonadaceae bacterium (assembly GCA_035275005.1). Classification (GTDB taxonomy): domain Bacteria; phylum Acidobacteriota; class Blastocatellia; order Pyrinomonadales; family Pyrinomonadaceae; genus PSRF01. Next base: position 14,962 of record DATENQ010000285.1, read on the forward strand.
CGCATAATGACTGCCGCGGTGCCGACGGCGTAGAGATCCTCAGCTGTAGGCTCTTCCTTATCTAGATCCTTCTGCGACGCGAGCAGGATCATTCGATTCTCGGCAAGTGCTTCGTCCACTGCGCGGATCGACTTCTCGCGCGAAACAAACAGCGGAACGATCATGAACGGGTAGATCACGATGTCGCGCAGGGGCAACACCGGCAGCTCGCTCGGGATCTGCAACTGTTGATCGTTGTCGACTGCTTCGATTGCTTCCGTAAACTCTGGTTCTTTAGCTATCGCCATTGGTCGTGTCCTTTACTGCTACCAGGACCTCCTCTCCCCTTCTGTCCTCAATCTTTGGAAGGTAAATGTGCAGCATGCCGTTGCTAAGCTCCGCTGAAGCTTCGCGGATGCTGAACGTCCAACGCAAGTGCACGATGCGTTCAAACTTGCCGAAGCTGCGCTCGGAACAGAGGTAAGAAAGAATCTTTCGACGGTTGGGGCGTCGTTTCTTCTCACCTGAGATTCTGAGTTTGGTGTTGCAAATGCTGATTCTTATTTGTTCGGCGGTGATACCCGGCAGCTCGACTCGAATCGAAATCATCTTCTCCGTTTCACAAAGATCTACCGGCGGCGCCCAGGTTCCGGAGGCCAAGGGGTTCTCGGCTTCGGTAGCTTCCTGCAAAGCTGCATAGAGCCGCCCGACGCGGTCGCGCAGTCGCTGCAACTCGAGCCGTTCTAATCCGGTCGCACGTACGGGTTTGATCATTGCCAACTCCCCGGGTTCGAAATACTACTTCTTACCTGCCGCCCCGCTGTTCCTCGTCCGCACCAGGTTCTTGAGCTCATTCATAAATTCAGAGACGTCTTCAAACTCCAGATACACCGACGCGAA
>DATENQ010000286.1:0-2873 GCA_035275005.1 Pyrinomonadaceae bacterium
GTCACGGCTGTAGTTGTCGCCGATGAATTCTGTTACCTGTCGCAACTTTCTTGCCGACAGGCCGCCGGTGAAAGTGACTGGCTGTAACGTCGAAACCGAGTAGTACCGCAGCAGGTGCACCGCCAGCACATTCCCCAACGACTCCGCATAAAGCCGCCCGCTCAATCCTTCAGTTTCGAGCTCGCCAAGCAACGCCATGCCGACGCTGTTTATAACGTTGTCGTGGCGTGTATAGCGTTCGGCGATTTCGACGGTGCCGGAAAGTTGTGCTTCGCCGGCCGCTCTCGTGATGAGCAAAGGATCAAGATAAAGCGCGAGGTGTTCTGAGCTCCCTTCGAGCGCCGCCTGATGGTCCAATCCCGACGGTATTACGCAGACGTTTCCTTTCGTTTGCGTGCCGCGAACGCCGACGCCGCTCGCTGTGATCAGTTCGCCTTTACAACCTTCAGTCAACGAGAGCAGCACGACGTGTTCGCGATGACGGTGCCGCGGCAACTCACCGGGACGCAGTTGGCAGTGTTCGAGCCTGATGCCGTCCCATGCAGCTTTGCGTTTGCGAACAACGGCCGAGGTCTGGTTGGCGTCATCCATGAGATTTCAGCGTTAACAACGGAGCGCCGATGTCGGTTGCATATCTCATCAGGCGTTCGCGAATGGCTTCACGCGCGCGTTTGAATGCCTTCAAATCATCGTAGAGCTGATACGCCCAGTTGGCGCCCAGTTCGAGCGAGTTGAATTCGAAAGCGAGTTGAGCGGCATCGATCTCTTTGTCCAGCTGTCCGGCGTTCTGTGCTGCGACGATCGCCTCGCGCAGGGTCGTAAGCCATTCCTTCATTATCTCGGCGATGCGATCGCGAACTGGGCCAGGCCGACTGTCAAACTCTGCCGCCGCGGCAGCGAAGAAACAGCCGCCACGAAACACGCCGCTCTGCACGTACGAGAGCCAGATGTCGCAGAGTTTGTAGAGACGGACGAGCCCTTCGGTCGCGTCGAATGCGGGTTTTATAACTTCGCGGATGAAGATCGCGCGCGCGGCCTCGACCGTGGCGACTTGAAGATCTTCCTTCGAGCCAAAATGAGCGAAGAGACCGCTCTTGCTCATCGAGAGCTCTGAAGCGAGGCGGCCGATGGTAAGGCCTTCGAGTCCCTGGGCGGAGGCGATGTGTACGGCAGCCTCGAGAATCGCCTGGCGCGTACGTTCGCCCTGGGCCTTCCGGCCCTTTACCGCCTCAGTTTTAGCGGGTGTTGCCACGGCGGGAGAGTATATAGCACGAACGTTCGTTTTAGAAGGAATATTTTAGCCACGGATTATTTAGAAGAGACGCCGTTCCAGACCAGGCGGTGAAAAAGTTCGTCCATCTCCCCCGGCGACTCGCGCATGCCTCGATCAAGCCACCACGCCAGTAACGACAACAACGCTCCGGCGTGCGTGAAAGCAATTGCCGGTAGTTCGTGCCGGGGGATTGACTGGCTGCGTGGCAGCTCCGCTAAGCGTTGCTCAATGCCGCGTGCGAAGTGCCCGCGCGCCAGCTCCATGTTCTCCTGATACTTGCCCGATTTGACCAACGCTTTGAAGAACGGCTGCACGTTTGAGAGATGACCGAAAAATTCCCGCACCGGGAATACACGATCCGACTTGTCGCCGTGTTGCGAGAGTGCCATCGAGAGAGCCTGGAAAAACTCATCAGCATCGCTCATCAGCAGATCATCCTTGTCGCTGTAGTGCGCGTAAAACGTGGAGCGACTGACGTGCGCGCGGTCCAAAACGTCCTGCACCGTGATCGTGTCGAACGGCTTCTCCTGCATCAGCGTGATCAACGCATCGCCCAACGCGTCGCGCGTTCGCCTGACGCGAGCATCGATCTTCTCCTTCGTTGGGGCAAGGCGCAGGTGATCGTTATTGGACATTCGACACCTCTTTGTTCGAATACAACACGCGGGCCCATCATAACGCTGGACAGTCGCGTTCTGATCTGACAAATAAGTTTCCCGCAAAGGCGCAAAGGAGGCAAAGGCTACCTTTCTTTGCGTCTTTGCTCTGTATCTTCGCGCCTTTGCGAGAACAACTACTTCCAACTTTATGATTACCTTAAATCAAGTCTCAAAAACTTACGAAACACCCGCGGGAAAGTTTGCCGCGCTCAAAGACATCGATCTACAAATCCGACCGGGTGAATTTGTCGGCGTGGTCGGAAAATCGGGCAGTGGCAAGTCGACGCTGCTCAACATGGTCGCCGGCATCGACCGTCCGACGTCCGGCGCGGTCGCCGTTGCGGGAACCGCGATTCACGGCATGTCGGAAAACAAGCTCGCGGTGTGGCGCGGACGTAACGTCGGGTTTGTCTTTCAGTTTTTTCAGCTGCTGCCGACGCTCACCGCGGCCGAGAACGTAATGCTTCCGATGGACTTCTCCGGCACCGTCCCCTTTCGCGAGCGGCGCAAGCGGGCCGTTGCGTTGCTCGAGCGTGTTGCTGTCGGCGCTCATGCGGACAAACTGCCCGCGACGCTTTCAGGCGGCGAGCAACAGCGCGTAGCGATTGCGCGCGCACTCGCAAACGAGCCGCCGCTGGTCCTCGCGGACGAGCCGACCGGCAATCTCGATTCGGTCACCGCCACAGCGATTCTCAATCTGTTTCGCGACATGGCCAATCAAGGCACGACGGTCGTCATCGCCACTCACGAAGCCGACATCGCGCGCGTGATCGATCGCAGGATCGAAATCTCTGACGGCTCCATACTCAAACAATGAACACGCTCTGGCGCAAAGCAATCCGCGACTTCTGGCACGAACGCGCTCGCACGGCGCTCGTCGTGGTTGCCATCGCACTCGGTATCTCCGCGTTCGCGGCAGTGCTCTCGTCATACGCGATACT
>DATENQ010000287.1:0-7392 GCA_035275005.1 Pyrinomonadaceae bacterium
GCCCGTCCTCTTCAAAAACAACGGGCGGCCACGGAGTGCCGCCCCTACAAATAATTTCCGATTTGAACTTGAGCGTTGAGCGGGGCGAGACGCTTGTCCTGCTGGGCGAGTCAGGCTGCGGCAAGACGACGACACTAAAACTCGTCAATCGTTTGTTGACTCCTTCGGCGGGCGAAGTCCAGGTCGAGGGAAAGGCGACGACCGAGTGGGACCCGATCGCATTGCGCCGTCGCATCGGTTACGTAATCCAGGAAGGCGGACTCTTTCCACACTTCAACATTATTCGAAACGTCGGCTTGGTTCCGGCTCTCTCAGGTTGGGCTGAGGCACGCACGACCGAACGCGTGCGTGAGTTGTTGAGCCTGGTTGGTCTCGATCCGGATCGTTTTGCGGAGCGTTATCCGCGCGAGTTGTCGGGCGGGCAGCGGCAGCGCGTCGGTGTCGCACGCGCGCTTGCAGCCGATCCACCATTGCTCCTGCTCGACGAGCCTTTCGGCGCGCTCGATCCACTCACGCGCGCGAGTTTGCAACGCGAATTCGCGGATCTCACCACGCGTTTAGGCAAGACCGCAATCCTCGTCACACACGACGTGCGCGAAGCACTGATTCTCGCGCGACGCATTGGGCTCATGCACAAAGGCCAACTGGTGTTACTCGAAACGCCGGAACGCTTTCTCGCCTCGGATAACGCGCAAGCACGCGCCTACATCGACACATTGAAGGTAAGCGAGGGAGGCGCCCGGTGAGCTTCTGGCAATTCCTCCAGCTTAACTGGTCGGAGCTATTGCTGTTGGTGCGACAACACGTCGTGCTCGTGTTTAGCGCAATTCTCATCGCTGTGATCATCGGTGTGCCAACAGGAATACTCCTGACGCGCTATCGAGCGCTGCGTGGCCCAGTATTGGGCATCGCCAACGTGATGCAAACCATTCCGAGTCTCGCGCTGTTTGGCTTTCTGATCCCGCTGCCGTTTATCGGCGGCATCGGCGCGCGCACGGCCCTCGTGGCGCTCGTGGTCTATTCGCTGCTGCCGATCATTCGCAACACGGTTACGGGAATACTCGGCGTCGAGCCAAGCGTGCGCGAAGCGGCGGTCGCGATGGGGATGACTGACGGCCAGGTGCTGCGACAGGTTGAGTTGCCACTCGCGATGGGTGTAATCGTCACGGGCATTCGCGTGGCGACGGTGATTGCAGTAGGGGTGACGACGATTGCGGCGGCGGTCGGCGCTGGTGGACTCGGCGTCTACATCTTTCGCGGCCTGCGACAGTATGACAACAACCTGCTACTCGCGGGCGCGTTGTCAGCAGCGCTGCTGGCACTGGCGGCGGACTTTTTTTTAGGGCTGTTGGAAGGTCAGTTCACTTTTGAAGCGAAGCGCAGATCTGTATTGCCAAAAGTAGCGCTCGCTGCCGCAGTGTTGCTCGTAGTCGTTGGCGGTGTCGCGCTCTGGCGCGGTAGCGACGCTCCAAAATCCACCGAGCAGGCGCGAGTCAGCGTTGGATCGAAAGACTTCACGGAATCCGCGCTGCTGGCCGAGCTCGTTGCGCAGATGCTCGAAGCGCGTGGCGTATCAGTTGAGCGACGTTTCGAACTCGGCGGAAACCTGCCACACGACGCGATGGTCAGCGGCACACTCGATCTCTATCCCGAATACACCGGAACCTCGTACACCGCGATTCTTCACCACGCGCCCATCGGCGATCCGCGAGCGGTTTACGATCAGGTGAAACAGGAATACGCGAGCAAGTTCAACGTCGAGGTCAGCCCGCCGCTCGGTTTCGAAAACACGTTCGCGATCCTCGTGCGCGGCGAGGAAGCAAGACGGCTCAACCTGAAGACGATCTCCGACGCGGCTCCGCACACGCCGCGCTGGCGTGCCGGATTCGGCCAGGACTTCATGTCGCGCGCCGACGGTTATCCGGGTTTTTCGAAAACGTATGGATTGAAGTTCGCGGACGTACGCGAGATGGATCTGTCGTTGACCTACATCGCGCTCTCATCGCGCCAGGTCGATCTGATCGCCGGCAACTCGACCGAGGGACGCATCGCCACGTTCGATCTGTTTCAGCTCGCCGACGATCGCCACTACTTCCCGCCATACGAAGCGGTCTACCTCGTGCGGCAGGATTCGTTAACACGCGTTCCCGCGCTCAGGGAGGTGTTGTCGAAGTTAGCGAATGCGATCTCGACCGAAGAGATGCGCCGCCTCAATTACGAGATTGACGGCAACAAACGCGATCTAAAGGAAGTTGTACGAGAGTGGCTCGCTGGAAAAGGTTATTAACTCTGCGGCCCTCTGCGTATCTCGGCGTTCTCTGCGTTGAAAATTACCATTTAACGCAGAGCGCGCGGAGATACGCAGAGGGCCGCAGAGAAGACCTATTGTCCGATTTATCTAACCGCCGCCGGTGTTGTCCGGTGGATCGATCTTCCTGGGCTGGGCATCGGCAGTATCCGGATCCGCTTCCAGATCGCTGCCACCACCAGTGTTATCTGGTGGATCTATAGGTTTGAGAGGTTCGTCTGCGTTCATTTGTCTGATCTCCTTCTAGTTTTGGGAGTTGAACCAGTGGATCAACTTGGTTAACGATAGTATGCCTGGATGTCAGGCCTTGCGGCATATTGTCTGAAAACGTCTGGGCTCCACTGTTGTTCTAACTTGTAACGCGTATTCTGAGCGCTTTTCAGTTGTTCTGCCGCTTGGCCGGTATCATTCAGTTGCTGGCTGGCGCGTGAGGCAATAAGCCACGCCCGCCATTCGGACTCGAGTTGTTCGCCGCGAGCGAACCTTGCCTGGGCTTGGGTCGCCAATGTTAATGCCGTTTTGGCGTCATTTCCTTTCAAGGCTGCCTCGGCGCCAGCCAGCAGCGCGCGGGAGTGCAGGCCGAAATCACCCGCCTTTGATGCAGCGTTAATTGCCTCATCACAAAGCTTTTGCGCTTCTTTTCCGCTTCCGGAAGCGGCTTTCACGACGCCCAGTAAAAACCGCGCCTGGATCGCCACATCCGATTTATCGCCGCCCGATTTGATGGCCTCATTCGCGGACGTCGTCGCCTGGGCCAGATCGCCCTGACTGAGACCTATCTCGGCGCGAACGAGATGAAGTTCCGGCACCAGTTGCAGGTAACTGCCCTTTGACTCACTCGTCGTGGTAAAGAGTTCGTCGAGCAGCCGCTTTGCTTCTTCAAACTGCCCCAGTCGCGCCAAAAGCTTTGCACGGTTAGCCTTGCAGAAAGCTATGCGAAAATTGTTTCGGACTGTTTCGTAAATCTTCAGTGCGTTGTCGTACTGGTCCAGTGCTGCCGGGTATTTCTCCTCATCCAGACGCAGCGCGCCAAATTCGGCATATGCATCAGCGAGGGCCGGCTGGCTGTTGCTCGCCTTTGCGAGTTCCAGCTTCTTATCAAGCGCCTGTTGCGCCGCTGCGTATTCGCCCTTGCGACGTTGGCCGCGCCCGATTTGAGTCAGGCACTGACCGGCGACACGCGGGTAGTTTTCCTGTTGGAAGTATTCAAACGCCTGTTGCACCATGCTCAGGCCTTCATCGATACGCAGGGTTTGAATGTACAAGCCGCCGAGGTTCGTCAAACCCCGATGTTCTGTCAGTCGTCCTTTATTCGCGCGAGCAAGCTGAATTGCCTGGATCCAATAATGTTCTGCATTCCGAAGGTCGCCTTTGGTCGAGTAGCTATTGCCAACTTCGAGCAGACCGTTCGCGGCGAGGTTCTCGAGTTTTTTCTGTTGCGCAATGCTCACTGCCTGTTGCGCATAGTTTTCCGCCTCCGCGTACAAACCACGCGACGAATCGAGATAACTCAAGCCGATCAATGAAGTGATCTGCTGGGCCTCGTTGCCCAACGTTCGTGCCGCGTCGAGCGACTGTTCAAACTGCTTCTTTGCTTCGTCGTAGAGGCCGTTGTTACGAAAAAGAATGCCGCGCTGGCGATACACCTCGCTCAGTCCTTCGCTGTTGCTGGCTGCCTGGTACAAGCGCTCCGCCTCGTCAAACCGAGCGGTCGCTTTCGCTGTGTCGCCCTTGCGCTGGTACACAACTCCCGCCCGCAGAAAAGCGGTCGCATATTGGCCCTTATTCAGTTCGATTGCTTTGAGATAGTTTTCCAGGGCTTTGTCGAGATTGCCGTCGTTTTCGTAGGCATAGCCGAGGTCCACGTACACTGGGCTCGATTCCGGAGTGAGTTTGACGATCTCGCTGTAAAACTTAATTGCGTCGCCGAAGCGATGGGTCACGTAGGCGTTGATTGCATCAAGGTAGAGAGCGTCGAGCGGCGAAACGTGGGAACGATCGCCGGTGATGCTGGTGACGGCGAGCAATTCGTCTTTGGCGCGATCGGTGTAATCAAGCTCGGTCCACGCTTGCGCGAGACGTGCTCGCGCCAGAGCGTAGTTGCCATCGAGATCGATAGCCTGCTGGAGCGCTTTGCTTGCCTGGTAATAGGCGCCGTTGTGAAGGGACTCAGTGCCTTGCGTATACCAGTGGAGCGCAGCGGAAGAGGGCTGGTAATAAGTGCGAGGCCAAAAGTAAATGATGCCCCAGATCACGAGCCCGGCGATGACAAACGCGGGGATCACCGAGGCCAGGGAAAACCGCTGTCGCTTGAGCGACATCGTGAGCGTGGCGACCGCGCTCGTCGCGCGCTTAAACCCTTCGGTCGACTTTTCGGACTTACTTGATACCGGCACGCCGTTGCCGGTCAAACCCGTGGCCGCCGCGTTCAGATCTTTTAACAACTCAGCCGCCGTTTGATAACGATCTTCGACTTTCTTTTCGAGCGCCTTGAGCGTGATTCGATCCAGCGCCGGTGTTACCTGCGGGTTTATCTTCGATGGACGTTCGGGCGTGACGTGAATGATCTGCGCGCCGATCTCGAGCACGCTGCCGCCGGAGAATGCCGACTGTCCCGTCAGACACTCGTAAAGCAGAGCTCCGAGCGCGAAGAGATCGCTGCGCCCGTCGATCTCTTTTCCGGTCGCTTGCTCCGGCGAGAGATAGAGCGGTGTTCCGACGATCACGTCGCTACGGGTTTTGGTCGAGTAGATCGTGCGAGCGTCGAGATCCACGTCACTGGCAGGAGCGTCAAACAAGTGCTTGACCAGGCCGAAGTCGAGCACCTTCACGTGACCGCGTTCGCTGACGAGTACGTTCGTAGGTTTTATGTCGCGGTGTACGATGCCCAGTTCATGCGCTTCTCCGAGCGCTTCGGCAATCGCCGAAACGATCTCGACCGAGCGACGCAGCGTTAGTCCCTCTTCGAGCAGGTCGCTCAACGACTTCCCTTTTACAAATTCCATCACGATGAACGGCTGACCGTCTGAAGTCTCGCCGTAATCGTGGACCATCGCGATGTTGGGGTGGTTAAGCGCGGAAACTGCGCGTGCTTCACGAATGAAGCGTGCCCGGTAGTGACGATCGGTCGAAGTGAGAAACTTGATCGCCACTCGTCGCGCGAGGTGGAGATCCTCGGCGAGATAGACAGCTCCCATACCGCCTTCGCCCAGCTTCTCGAGAATTCGGTAATGGGAGACCGTCTGGCCAATCATCGCGATTCGAGTGTGCGATAAAGGATGCCCAATTTCAAGAAATCTGTCTCACGCAAAGACGCAAAGTCAGCAAAGAGGGTTCAATTCTTTGCGTTCGCTTTCCGTCTTAGCGGCTTTGCGTGAGAGGTATTGAGCGTCTCAAAGGACGGTTTCGCGAATCTTCTTTTCCTGCGCGGCGCGGAAGTCGTGCAGTTTTTGCCGCAGCTCGGGGCGCGTGTTGGCAAGAATCGCGACCGCAAAAAGGGCGGCGTTAACAGCCCCGGGCTTTCCGATTGCGAGTGTTGCAACCGGAATTCCGGCCGGCATCTGCACAGTTGCCAGCAGTGAATCCATCCCATTGAGCGCCTCGCTGCGCATCGGTACGCCGAGCACGGGCAGCGTTGTATGTGCCGCGAGCACGCCGGCGAGGTGGGCTGCGCCACCCGCTGCCGCGATCACGACTTCCAATCCGCGCGACTCCGCGGTCGAACCAAACTCAGCCGCCAGCGACGGCGATCGGTGCGCCGAGATGACGCGACACTCGTGTTCGATACCAAAGTCAGAAAGCGTTTCATCCGCATGTCGCATCGTGTCCCAGTCAGACTTGCTTCCCATGATAACGGCCACGAGCGGTTTCGAATTGTCTTTGCCAGCTTCCGTTTTCTTTGCCATTTCTATTCTCCCTGGTCCAACGAAAACCCGCGCTGGCCGTCAAATGTGTAGAGTCCCTCAGTTTTGATGAAATCGTATCCGGCGCCGGCGATGCGTCCGAGTAACGACACCACCTGCGCATGCACGACTTTGCCGCCCTCCGATTCAGGCAGAAAACGACAGCGCCAGTGATCGGAGCAGAATGTTTCCTTGTGGCCACCCGGCCAAACCTTCACGCCGCGATTGCTGATCATCGTCAACTTAACGCCTTCGCCGTTTACTTTGCTGAGCGCCTCGCCGAGATCGTTTGCCGAACCGCTGGTCCAATCGAGAAAAACGTCAACGCCCACGAGCTCTTTCTGCGCCGGCTTGCTGCTTGTGACAGCGTGCGACTCCTCCCCCTTGCTGTACTTCCGCGCCTTTAAGATTTGCGGCCCCTGGCCCAGGCGCGCAACGACAGCCTCCGCAAACTCTTTCGTTCCGACTTTCTGCTTGCTCACCTTTTCGTCGTAGACGTCGTACGTGTGGATGCCATCTTCCATCGTCCGCAGCCACGCGTTGTGGACACGTTCGGCATGATCAGTCAGTCCGACGTGGACCAGCATCATCACGGCGCCCAGCAACAGTCCCGAAGGATTCGCGAGATTCTGCCCCGCACGGCGTGGCGCGGATCCGTGAATCGCCTCAAACATCGAAACGTGCTCGCCGATATTGGCCGAACCCGCCAGTCCGACTGAACCGGCAATCTGTGCCGCGACGTCAGAAAGCACGTCGCCATAAAGGTTCGGCATCACGATTACATCGAAAGCCTCGGGCGTGTCGGCCAGTTTCGCGGCGCCGATGTCGACAATCCAGTGCTCGTTTTCGATGTCTGTATACTCGGCGGCAACTTCGTCAAACACTTTATGAAACAGACCGTCAGTCAGTTTCATGATGTTGTCTTTGGTGAAGCAGGTGACTTTCTTGCGGTTGTTGCGGCGCGCGTACTCAAACGCGTAACGCACAATCTTTTCCGAACCCGGGCGCGAGATCAGTTTCAAACACTGCACGACCTGGTTGGTTTGCCGGTGCTCAATGCCCGCGTAGAGATCCTCTTCGTTCTCACGCACAACCACCACATCCATCGACGGATGCTTCGTCTCGACGAACGGGTGATAAGACACGCATGGTCGTACGTTGGCGTACAAACCCAGCACTTTT
>DATENQ010000288.1:0-3457 GCA_035275005.1 Pyrinomonadaceae bacterium
GTCATTCACAAGCGAAGAGGCTTCCGCCAACGTTTCCACCAGAATCACCGCGCCGTATTCTTTCAACGACGACTCGATGATCTCGCGTCTCGGTAGCGACTGCGCTTGTCTTTCCACTTCCCGAATCACCTCTCGCGCAAGCGACTCGCTCGTCGTGATCAGGATCGCCGACGCATCTTCGCCATGTTCCGCCTGGGCCAACAGGTCCGCCGCGATGAAGTCTGCTCGCCCTGTCTCATCGGCAACGATCACGACTTCCGTCGGCCCCGCGATCGCATCGATTCCCACCACTCCAAACACCAGCTTCTTCGCCGCCGCGACGTACTTGTTTCCCGGTCCCGTGATCTTATCGACGCGCGGGATCGTCTCGGTCCCGAACGCCAACGCCGCGATCGCCTGCGCACCGCCAACCGCATAAACCTCAGTAACGTTGAGCTCCAAAAGGGCAGCCCCGAGAGCAGGATTCTGCGACAACGTCTGCGGTGGTGTCGTCACGACGATCCGCTCGACGCCAGCGACTTGCGCCGGAACGACGTTCATCACTACCGACGAGGGATACGCCGCTGTCCCTCCAGGCACGTACAATCCGACTCGCTCAATTGGCGTGATTCGTTGCCCGAGATGCACACCGTCAGCAGGATTGATAGTCCATGACACTTCCACCTGCCGCTCGTGAAACACTCTCACGTTACGAATCGCTTCTCGCAGTGCCTGAACCACTCGCTCGTCAACACCGTGCGCAAAACGGCGCAGCTGAGCTTCAGTGATTCGCAACTCAGATGGTCTCACGTTGACCTTGTCAAAACGCGCCGTATATTCGATCAGCGCTTCATCGCCACGCACCCGCACATCATCAATAATCGCCCCAACTAACTTCATCAAATCAGCATCAAGCGCGACGGCACGCACCGCCAGCCTCCTCAGAAACTCCTGCCGCTCATCTTGACGAATGATCCGTATCATCTTTTGTAGGGGTGGCCCTCCGTGGCCACCCGGTGTTGAGTCGATGTAAAACGTGGGTGGCCACGGAGGGCCACCCCTACAAAGTTGCCTTCAGCGCATTAACTAACCGCGCCACTTCTCCAGCCTTCAGTTGATAACTCGCGCGATTCACCACCAAACGCCCCGTCGACTCCGCTATCTCGTCGATCACAGTCAAACCGTTTTCACGCAACGTACGTCCTGTCTCAACCAAATCGACAATCATGTCCGCAAGCCCGAGCGCGGGCGCGAGCTCGACCGATCCCGAAAGCTGAATAATCTCGACGGGAATTCCACGCGATCCAAAGTGCGCGCTCGCAATCTGCGAATACTTCGTGGCCACGCGAATCATCCCCTGCACGTTCGTCATCGCCTCCGGATCGGCCGCGGCCACAACGATGCGACAACGCGCAATCCCCAAATCGAGCGGCAACAACAGATCCGCCTCCGACTCCAACAACACGTCTCGTCCAACCACGCCGCAGTCGGCAATCCCATGCTCGACGTAAACGGGCACATCCGCAGGCTTCACAAAGATGAAGCGATACTGGCCCGTTTCATCCGTGAGCGCCAGCCGCCGCGAATTCACCGCCTCCTCGCTGAGGCGAATCCCCGCACGCGCCAACAGCGATAGCGCGCTGTCCTGCATTCTTCCTTTTGCAATTGCGATCGTAATCATCAGTCTTGAACAGCTTTACGCCCGAGAACTTCAGTCAACGCGTCGAGATTGAGCACGAAACCAACCGCGGGCTCGGCGCGTCCGAAGCTGCCGGTTAGACCATCATAACGTCCGCCGCGTCCCACACTCGATCCGGCGCCATGGACAAAAACTTTCAAACTCAAACCCGTGTAGTAGTCGAGACTGGAGACGTCGCCGAGATCGATCTCAAACGAATCTTCGAGACCGAGCGATTCGATTTCCGTCCAGAGTTCGTCGAGTGAATCGAGGGCAGCGACCGATCTTTGATTCGCGATCGTGCGGCGCGCAGCTTCAATGACGTTGCGCTTACCGATCAGTTGTGTTGGTTGTGCAAAGACCCGCGTCTCACCGTTGCCGTAGCTCGTTAGGAACCGCTGCAACTCGTCGGCTTCACGGGTATCAATCAGACGGCGCAATTGTTCGCGCGCCGGTGCTTCCAAACTCATCTGCGCCGCGACACCATTAAACATCTCGACATTGTTTATCGTGATGCAGTAACGCGACTCGAGATTCAAGCGCGACAGGATCTCAGCCGCCAATCGCAACACTTCCAAATCAGCAGGCTTTCCGCCGGTGCCGATTAGCTCGCAGCCGAGTTGCGTATTCTCGCGTCGCCATTCGGCGTGTGACTGTGTTTGCTGGCGAAACACGGGCGCGGCGTAACAGAAGCGAAGCGGGCGCGGTCGTTCAGACAACAACGTCGCAGCCATGCGCGCGACCGAGCTGGTCACGTCAGGACGCAGTGCAAGCAAGCGCCCGTCGTTGTCCGTAAACCGGAAACCGCGCTGCGCTTCTCGCTGACCCATCCCCTGCTCGAAGAGGTCGTAATAATCGACGGACGGTGTGATGACTTCCTCGTAATTCCAAGCTTCGAAGACTGACATTGCGACGTCTTCAACCATGCGACGCAGCCGCGCCTCGGCGCCGATGTAGTAACGCATGCCTGCTGGAATTCTCGAAGTCATCGGTATTGCACGAAAAGAAAAACCCGCTGCCGGGTTGATGTCGGCAGCGGGTTTTAGGAATCGTTTTGCTTGAGTTATTTAGACGATCGCCAGCCCGCCACCTGTGTGGTGGTGATGCCAGTACGTATGATGGCCGCGATCGGTGCTAAACATTGCACTCGGCTTATACCCGACTCTGCCCGAGATTGTCAAACATTGGACGCAGATAAACGCGGATGAAAATCCGGATTTTATCTGCGTCATCAGCGGTCAAAATTAGCCGGGGATGAAGGGGCGGGATTGGACGATGTAGATTTGGCCTTTCATGTACGCCCATTCGATGTCCTGGTCGCGGCTGGCGAAAACGCGTTTGATGTCCGTCGCGGCGCGCACGAGACGGCGGATGACTTCGTCAGTTAACACGACGCGATCGCCGGTGATCGGTACTTCCTTGACGCCGCCGTTCTCGTCGAATGTAAGCAAACTGTCTTCCGCGGAGCGAGTTAAGATCTGAATCGCGTTCGTGCGCGGACGGAAGATTATCTGTTCGGCGATTCGCTGACCTTCAACTACCTTGATCCCCAGGCCCCGCTTGGCGCTGATGTAGATCGCGCCTTTGTTTTCATTATCAAACGGGTCGGTGCTGATCATCACGCCCGAGCTCTCCGAGTTGATACCCTCCTGGAGCAGTACCGCCATGAAGATCTTCGAGTGGTCCACATTCGCGCGCTCGCGCGCTTCGTAAGCTTCGAAATTCCAGAGCGACGCCCAAACCTTCCTGATAGCGTCGATCAACTGCTGCTCGCCACGCACATTCGGCACGGTCGTGTAG
>DATENQ010000289.1:0-6208 GCA_035275005.1 Pyrinomonadaceae bacterium
CCGCCCATCGTTGACTTAAGCGCGAGGCGGGCGGCCACGGAGTGCCGCCCCTACAAGTGTTCATCCGGAGTAGATCCGGCGGGCGTACTCTTCGACCATCCGGTCGCTGTTGTACTTGGGCGCGAGCGTCTGAATAGAGCGTTTCATCATCGCAATCCACTGCCGCGGCACGCCAGCCTCATCACGCCGGTAATAGAGCGGCACCACTTCCAGCTCCAGCGTGCGATACAGCGACTCAGCATCCAGCGCATCGATCTTAGCGACATCCGCAGTATCGTTTCCACTGCCAATCGCAAAACCGTTTATGCCATCGTAGCCTTCCATCCACCAGCCATCGAGTATCGAGAGGTTCAACCCGCCATTGATCGCCACTTTCTCACCGCTGGTGCCTGAAGCTTCCTGCGGCCGTCTCGGCACGTTCAACCAAACGTCAACCGATTGGACGAGCTGCCGCGCGATCTCCTGATCGTAGTCTTCCAGAAAAACTGCCCGCTGCCTGACTGTAGGATCGTATTTCCACCGCGCCAATTGCTGTAGCACGAGCTTCGATCCTTCGTCCTGCGGATGCGCCTTGCCGGCAAACACAAACTGAACCGGACACTCTTCGTTGTTGATTAGTCGCGCCAGACGTTCCTGATCCGTCAGCAACAAGTTCCAGCGTTTATAGCCCGCCACACGACGCGCAAACCCGATGGTCAACGCGGCCGGATCAAACATCGTATTCGCTGCTTCAATGTAATCGGCTCGCTCTCCAGCAGCGATGCGCGACTGCTCTGAACGATGACGAATAAACGCGACGAGTCGCTCTTTCAACTGCATGTGTGCCATCCACAACTCTTCATCAGGAATGCGCGCAATTGCTTCGGCCCACTGCTCCGGGTTGCGAAGCTTCAACTCCCAATCCTGATCGACATACGTTTCGAGCAGATGGCGCAACAGCAATGAGATCCACGTCGGAGCGTGAACGCCGTTGGTTATGTAACTGATCGGAACTTCTTCGAGTCCCTTTCCGGGAAAAAGCTTCTGCCACAGCGCGCGCGAAACCTCTCCGTGTTTGCGACTCACGCCGTTGGTCGAACGACACATGCGAATCGCAAGCGGTGTTAGCCCATAACGTTCCGCTTTGCTCGCGGGATCGACACGACCGAGCGCGAGAAACTCTTCCTCACTCAAACCAAGCTCTTTGAAATAGCCTGGTCCAAAAGCGCGTGTCACGAGCGACGCATCAAACTCATCGTTCCCCGCTGCAACCGGCGTGTGCGTCGTGAAAACACACTGCTGTTTCACTACATCGATCGCTGCCGCGAACGACGCCCCTGTTTGCACAACTTCCCGCGCGAGCTCGAGCGTAAGAAAAGCCGAGTGGCCTTCGTTCAAGTGAAACACACGCGGCGTTACACCAAGCTTGCGCAACAAACGAACACCGCCGATCCCGAGCAGCATCTCCTGCACGATTCGCGTCTCGCGATCGCCTCCATAAAGATGCCCAGTCACCCAGCGATCCGTCTCGGCATTTTCCGGAATGTTCGTGTCCAACAGATAAAGCGCCACACGACCGACATCAGCTCGCCACACCTGGGCCAACACGTTGCGTTCACGAATCAAGACTTCGATTCGCAACGGCGACTCATCCGCATTGCGAACTAAACTTATCGGCAACTCATTGGGACGCGTCTCGCGGTACTGCTCTTCCTGCCAGCCGTCATTGCGCAGTCGCTGGCGAAAGTAGCCATAGCGATACATCAGTCCCACGGCGATGAGCGGCAAGCCGAGATCGCTGGCAGACTTAAGATGATCGCCGGCGAGAATGCCTAGTCCACCGGAGTAAAGCGGGAGTGAAGTGTGTACACCAAACTCGGCGCAAAAGTAGGCGACGGGATGTTCCTGCGTGATGGTTTCAAGCTGCAAATGCGGTTGCGAACCCATGTACGACTGAAAGCTCGCATCGAGACGATGCACGCGTTCGAGGTAAACAGGATCCGTGGCCGCTTCAGCCAGGCGATAGGCAGATGTTTTAGCCAGCAGTTGTCGCGGATTGCGCTCGCATTCTTCCCAGATGTCGGCATCGAGATCGCGGAAAACACTCTCGCCGTCAGCGGCCCAACTCCACCAGTAATTCCAGGCCATGCGTTCCAGCGGAAGCAATGGCGCCGGCAGTTCAGTAGTCTCAATCATGTCTAATCGTTTATCGGGCAACAAAGTTGGAGAGTCTACTCGAAATCCTGGTACTCAAGAAACACACGCGCGTCTCTTTGTTGAAAAAAGACAAGGCGCACTTTTTCGATCTGCTCGTCTGCCATCAAAAAATTCTTGATCGCCGCGGATGCAACTTTCGCCGCCTCGGTTTTGGGATAGCCAAAAGCTCCTGTCGAAATAGATGGAAACGCAATGGAGGAAATGGAATGCTGGCGAGCGAGTAGCAGAGAGTTTTGATAACAAGCGGCGAGGAGCTCTGCTTCACGATCCGGTTGCCGGCCGTAAATTGGACCAACGGTGTGAACCACATACTTCGCGGGTAAGTTTCCGCCCGTTGTGATCACTGCCTCGCCGGTCGGTAAACCTTTCGGATAAACAGTCCGCCGAATCTCCTGACATTCCTTCAGAATCTCCGGGCCGCCGGCGCGATGGATCGCACCATCAACGCCACCGCCTCCAAGTAAAGTCGAATTCGCCGCGTTGACGATAGCGGTCACGTCCTGGCGAGTGAGGTCTCCTACGACTACCGCAACACGTCCCGCGAGAAATGATTGGAGGTTCTCGCTACTCACCACGTGGCTCAGTTCTGATTTCGTCGAACATGTCCTGGCGTCGCAGTGCTTCAGCAACTCCCTTGGCTTTGTGTTCGGTTAGAGGATGATCAGGATCGGTGCTGGCGACCTCGAAAACACCGTCGTCCAGCATCACCACTCCGAGGGAGCCGAGCGTGACACCGGGAGTGATCAGGATCTCGTCCATGTTGTGGAGGCGAAAGCGTCCTGTTTGTTCGACCCAGTCTTCGATGAAGGGATCGCGCAGAGCGTGTTCGGCCTCAGACTCGGAAAAAAACGCGCCTTCGACAATGAGACAATATTCGCGCACCGCTATGGACTATTGAGTAGGTTCGTTTCTGGAGCAAGAATGCCGGCAGGTGTCCGGACGCGGTAACTTTACCACTGAGCGGCAGAAATAGAAATAGGTCCTATAGGACATAGGACCTATTTTAGGTTTTTCTCAATCCGCCGTTGCCTTATCGAGCGCGGGCGTACTGCCGATTCAGCGTCTCGCGCAAACGCGAGAAGTAAGAATCGAAGGTCACGAATCCGGTCGTGCCCTGGAAGAACGCTTTGCCGCCCGTCTCGTTGCTCACACGATTCAGCGAGCTCTGTCCGTAACTCGCGGCCAAACGGCTGAGACTTGTCAGTCCGACCGACGGTGCGTAGAAACTGAAGATCGAAACGTGACGTTTGTTTGCTTCTGAAATCGTACGATCGATATCAAGCGTACGACCTGCCGCCGTTGAATCGAAACCGCGCGACGTGTCCAACCCATCTGAAATCAGTAAAAGCGCATTGGAGTTAGTCCCACCACTCTCGAATTTCTTCAACGCTTCTATTACTTCAACATAAGGGTTGAAAGCAGAACTGCTGCGACTTCCAATCGGTATGCGCAGCGATTGCGCAGCTTTCTCGAGATCAGTCGTAAACGGCTGCCTGACTTGCAGCGTGCCCGTTGTGATGTAACCGACCATCACCTTCGATCCCTGCGGCAAAGAACGAATGAAATCGCGGGTGACGCCAAGCTCGTTGCCCACCTGCGACACGAGATCATCCTGAATCAACACTGCCAGATTCAGGGGCTCGATACTCTGTAAACCCTGCTCGTTTTTGTTGTCGACTTTCGCTTTGGCTGAGGCCACTCCGAGCGACGAAACGGCAATCAAAAATGCCACCGCCCAAGCGAGAAATTTCCGGTAATACATGTCTTTCACTTTCTCCTATTCCAACCGATTTCAGATGCAATAAATGGGCCGAAAGATGGCTCTACTTGCCTTAAATTTCGGGGTTAGATAAATTACAGACCTAATACATTTCCTTCGCAAAAATTCACATGCCTGAAAGGACTAGAACATATGAAAGTCTATCCGACCGAAGCCATCAGAAATCTCGCTGTCATTGGACACGGCGACGCAGGGAAGACACAGCTTGTCAGCTCGCTTCTCTACGTCGCCGGAGCCACACCGCGCTGGGGAAAGGTAGATGAAGGCACCACTGTTACCGATTACGAAGAAGATTCCATCGCCCGTAAAATCACACTTAATACCGCACTCGCACATCTCGAACATCGCGATACAAAACTCAATTTTATAGACACGCCGGGATACGCTGCTTTCGTCTCACACGCACGTCCCGCACTGCGCGTCGCAGACTGCGCCATCGTCGTTGTCGACGGAGTCAAAGGCGTTGAAGTGCAAACTGAAAAGACGTGGGCCTATGCCAACGAATTCCTGGTCCCGCGAGTAATGGTTATTACCAAGCTCGACAAGGAACACGCAGACTTTGGCGCCGCATTGGAAAGCGCGCAGAAGACATTCAGCAGAGCCATCATTCCTTTTACGTTGCCGATCGGAAAAGAGAAAGATTTTCGTGGCGTCGTGGACGTGGTCCATATGAAAGCTTACGAGCTGGGGGCTGATGGTCAGGCAAAAGAGATCGATATTCCCTCCGAAGGACGTGACATCGTCGAGAAAACGCGCGAGCGATTAGTGGAACTGGTCGCGGAGTCGAATGATGCGTTGATGGAAAAGTATTTTGAACAGGGCACGCTCGATGAGGAAGACATTCTTCCAAACATCAACAATGCTATCGCGCAAAGCAAACTGTGTCCGGTGTTTGCCGTGTCGAGCATGACGCAGGTTGGATTGCGAGCGTTGCTGAACGGGCTCGTGGACTTCGCGCCCGACCCGGCGCACCATGAAGCTGAATGGGGCAAGCCAGTCGATGCCGCTCCCGACGCTGAGCGAATCGGACGCAAGTACAGCGACAGCGAGCCATTCTCGGCCTATTGCTTCCGCACCGTGGCGGATCCGTTTGCAGGTCGTATCAACGTTTTCAAAGTTATCAGTGGTCATCTTCAAACCGACGCCAACGCGCTCAACTCAAGTCGCGGAATTTCGGAACGTCTCGGCGCGCTGCACGTGATGCAGGGTAAAACGCTCGACAAGGTTGCCGAAGCACACGCCGGCGACATCATCGCGTGCGTGAAACTTAAAGAGACGCAAACCGGCGACACGCTTTCCGACAAACAGTCACCGATCGTTTACGACGGGGTCGAGTATCCGGAGGCTGCGATAGCTTTCGCCATCGAACCGAAGTCGCGACAGGACGAAGAGAAGATCAGCGCGGCGCTGCACAAGATTCTCGAAGAAGATCCGGCGCTGCACTTCACACGCGATGCGCAGACGAAGGAATTTCTGCTTTCTGGTTCGGGACAGTTGCACGTCGAAACAGTGGTCGAGAAGTTGAAGAAGCGTTACGGCGTGGAAGTAACACTTCATCCACCGAAGGTTCCTTACAAGGAAACGATCACGCAGCGCGCGGAAGTTCAGGGACGGCACAAGAAACAGACCGGCGGTCGCGGCCAGTTTGGCGATTGCAAGTGCGTATTTGAGCCGTTGCCACGCGGTAGTGGATTTGTTTTTGAAGACAAGATCTTTGGTGGCTCGGTACCGCAGCAGTTCCGGCCGGCGATTGAGAAAGGAATTATCGAGGCGGCGAAGTCAGGCGCGATTGCGGGTTACCCGCTCGTGGATTTCAAGGTGCAGCTCGTCGATGGTTCGTATCACCCGGTGGATTCTGACGAACATTCATTCAGAGCCGCGGGTCGCAAGGCGTTTCGCGCGGCGATGGAGAAAGTCAGACCATCGTTGCTGGAGCCGGTGATGGACGTCGAGATCGCTGCGCCACAGGAATACAGCGGCGACATCATGGGCGACTTGAACTCACGACGTGGCCGCGTGCAGGGAATGGAAACGAGCGGCAAGCAGCAGGTGATCAAAGCGCAGGTGCCGATGGCAGAAATGCTGAATTATCAATCGACACTGAATTCGATCACCGCCGCGCGCGGTTCGTTTCACATGCAGTTTTCACACTACGATCCGGTTCCCGGCCAGTTGGCCACAAAGATCGTGGAGCAGTCACGCGCCGAAGGCAGGATTAGAGGCGGCGAAGAA
>DATENQ010000290.1:0-5574 GCA_035275005.1 Pyrinomonadaceae bacterium
GCGCGAATCGTCCAGATAGTTTTGAACTATTGCTTCACTAGACATAACAACTCCCTGCAAATTTGTTCACGCAAAGACGCAAAGTCTGCAAAGAGTTTTACTTGGCCCCTTTGCGTCTTTGCGTGAGATATTCTTTAGCGAATTCAACGACCTCGCCGCGCATTACTGCTCGTTGCTCTCCACTTTGCATGTCTTTCAGCGCGACCTGACCCTGAGAAAGTTCCGCTTCACCGATCACCGCCACAAACGGAACTCCCCGCGATGATGCATACTTAAATTGCTTGCCGAGCTTATCAGCCTCGGGATACAAATTAACCCGCAAACCAGCAGCGCGTAACTCCTGGGCCAACTTGAGCGACTCCGCAATCGACTCGTCATTCCAGATCGCCACCATCACATCCGCGGGCGCCGTTCCCACTTCCGGTGGGAACATCTCTTTTTCACTCATTACCACCAGAATCCGTTCGAGCCCCAGCGAGAAACCGCACGCCGGAATGTCCTGGCCCAAAAACATTCCGACGAGATTGTCGTATCGCCCGCCGCCGCCGAGACTGCCCGCCAGATCCTTCACGTTGATCTCCATAATCGCGCCAGTGTAGTAAGAAAGTCCACGAGCGAGACTCGGATCGATCTTCATTCGATTTCCGATTCCCATCGCCGCAGTAAAATCCAGAATCGATTGCAACTCAGCCACGCCTGCCGCACCCATCTCATTGTCACTCACGAACTCGACGATGCGCCCCAATACAGCCCGGTTCAGTGCTTCCTGCAACTCATCTTCGGCAACGATCTCCGCGGCGTGTTCGAGCGAGCTCAAGTCGGAAAAGAAGTTGAGCAAACGATCCCCGGCAACCTCGTTGATCCCGCGCGAGGCAAACTCTTTCCTCACGCCATCGGGCCCGATCTTGTCGAGCTTGTCCAAAGCGATCAGCGCAGCGTCATGACTCTCCAACGGGACTCCGGCAACTCCCAGTATCCCCGTCAAAGCTTTCCGGTGATTGATCCGTACACAAAAGTCGTTGAAACCAAGCTTCGTTAACACCTCACTCGCCGCCGCACAGATGTCCGCTTCAACAATCATCGAACGCGACCCGAGCACGTCTACATCGCACTGGTAGAACTCTCGATACCTGCCCCGCGCCGGCCGATCAGCGCGCCAAACCGGCTGGATTTGATAACGCTTGAAAAACTTCGGCAGCTTGTCGCGATACTCCGCCACGACGCGCGCAAGGGGAACAGTCAGGTCGTAGCGCAACGCGAGATCAGCTTCGCCACTGCCTTCGTGAACGCCGCGTCTGAGTATTTTGTAGATGAGCTGATTTCCTTCTTCGCCATACTTGCCCGTCAGCGTTTCGATGTTCTCCACCGCCGGCGTCTCGAGCGGTTCAAAACCGTAGCGCTCGTAGACTTCTTTGACCACACCGATCACGTATTCGCGCTTGCGAACGTCTTCGGGTAGGAAATCACGCATGCCGCGCGCTGGTTGTGTCTTCGCTGATGGCATTATTTGAAAATCGAAAAACCGGCGTAGATGACAAACTGGTTCAGGCCGCGATTGGAACCTTGCCGGTCGCCGTTCGATATGTGGTGAAACCTGACGCCGATGTTTACTGCGCGTCGTTCGGAAGTGAAGATGCGAACACCACCACCGGCTTCACCCACCCACGCGAACTGGCCGGCGTCTTCAATCGGCACTGACTTGTTGAAATAAAGGAAACCGCCGTTGACGTGAATGAAAGGATGCACCTTTGCGCCATTGGCGAAATCGAGTTGCAGACCCAGAGGTGTCAGGCCCGCGCCGTAAGCAGTTTCGCGTTGAAACGTGGTAATGCCGCCGGCGGTTGTTGTTCGAGAGACAATGGTTCCCGTCGCGACGGCAACTGGAACAGCATCGAGTGTGTATTGCAACGCCAGCGAGTCGTTTGCAGCCAACGTGCGGCCATAACGAAGCGCGGCGATAAAGAATTTCCGATCCTCGGCCTCATCGTCATGCAGGCCGCCAAAGATTGTCGTAGCTTTGGGTGAAAATCCACCCCAAAAACCAAGCTCGTTGTCTCCTCGACTGAGAAGAAATGGGTTGTCGTCGTTTTGTGCGCACACTGGAGCCGCCATAAAGATGGCCAGAGCGAGCGCAACAATCAGTTTCGAGAAAAGAGTCATTCAGAACGTCCTTGGCTGTTGGATTTGTCTCACGCAAAGGCGCAAAGCCTTTCGGTTTCTTAGCGTCTTTCTTTGCATCTTGCGCCTTTGCGTGATGCCTTCTTACATTTGCATTTCTTTCCTATATTCATGCGTGTATTCCACATAATTTTTCCAAAATGCGTCCAGGGCTGCTACTTCCGCATCGTTCAGCTCGCGCTTCACTTTTGCCGGGAATCCCATCACCAGCGATCGCGGCGGGATTATCGTGCCGGGACTGACGAGCGAGCCGGCCGCGACGAGCGACAGCTCACCGATACGCACATCGTCGAGCAGAATCGAGCCGATCCCAATCAGAGAACCGCGCTCAACATAACAACCGTGAAGAGTCACGCTATGGCCCACCGTCACTTCGCTTTCGAGAATAGTGGGGTGCGTTCCGTGGCGAACATGAATCACGGAATTATCCTGGACGTTGGATCGATCGCCTATCCGGATGTAATGGATATCACCACGGACGGTGCAGTTGCACCAGATTGAGGCTTCCTCTCCGAGGTGAACGTCGCCGATAACTTGAGCACTGGGTTCAACATACGCGCTTGGGTGAATCTGCGGGTGAACCCCACGAAACGGTCTTATCATGGTTTTGAACAGATAGTAACACAGACACGGGGGCCTCCCTGGAGTGCAGCTTGGGTCGGGTCACTTATGTTAAATTGAGCGCGATGACCCGACTGGCACTTCTAATTCTGACAGTCCTGCTGGCGACGTCCTGCACCGGTTCGCTATTTAAAGTAAAACCTGTCGCCGAGCTGCCGCCACTGCCGGCAAATACGCGCAGCGCGGATGCGGGTGGCGTGACGATTCGTGTCGCGCCTTTGCTCACCGACGAAGAGAGTCAGGAACTATTCGAAGCAAACCTGCCGCTCAGCGGTGTGCTGGCGTTGCGTGTTGAATTAGCGTTTCAGAGCGGCGTACCGGTGGAATTGAAGCGCGCACGTTTTCGTTTGCGTGATAGTCAGAACAAGGAATGGAAACTACTGTCGCCGAAGAGCGCTGTGTCGAGAATCATGAAAGCCAATGGCGTGTTTCTCTACAATCCACACTCGCGCAAGCAGTTCGAGAATGAGTTTGGTGCATACGGAATTGATCTGAAGACGCCGTTATCCTCCGGAGATTCACGCCGTCAAGGCTTTCTCTTCTTCCAAACTCCGGACAAGCGCCCGGTGCGATCGGATCAACAACTGACCCTCAGCATCGAGCGCTTGCCACAACCAGCAACGATCGCGATTAATTAATTAACCGCGTGGACCAGTGGCCCTGATCGTCACCTCCGTTCCGGCATTCAGGTTAAGATCGTCTCGACCCTGAATGTATACCGATCCGGCACCAGCGCCTGCACCGATAACGGCACCAATCGCCGCCCCTTTGCCACCGCCGGCGATCGCGCCAATGATGGCGCCAACCGCAGTACCAATGGCGGTGCGCGTGACTGTCTGTTTGGTCTGGTCGCTATCGCGAACCGCGCCTTCATTGTCCACACGAACTACGTCGCCATTCGGCGTGCGAACGCTCTCGAGGATGCCCGCAAACCGGTAGCTGCTGCCGTTGCGCAGACGAATCGTGTCAAAGTCCAACGTCATCTGTGAACGACCCGTGACTCGACCGCTACGCTCGACGTTCAGCACCGATCCTTCGATCGTCGCACCGTCATACTGGCCCGGCGACCGAACAGTCATCGTAAACCGATCGCCTTCGCGAACGTTCTGCGTCGTCAGGTCATTGTTGAGCACGGCTACGAGTTCCGTTCCGTCCGCAATTACAAAACTTCCCGTTGCCTGACCCTGACCAATGTTCGAATCTTCACGATTGGTGTCGTAAACGTTCAACTGGGCTACATCAGAAGTCCTGTCATAGTAAC
This sequence comes from Pyrinomonadaceae bacterium, assembly GCA_035275005.1. Classification (GTDB taxonomy): domain Bacteria; phylum Acidobacteriota; class Blastocatellia; order Pyrinomonadales; family Pyrinomonadaceae; genus PSRF01. The sequence goes on from DATENQ010000290.1 coordinate 4,061, forward strand.
TCCTGACTGTAACCGGTTGAGTTAAGCGATCGCTGTAGAGCGTGCGCGTTACCAGCAGTTCTCTGCCGTCGTTAGACGGATCAAAGCTCACGGTAAAGTCGTTGGCGCGCTCGCCGGTTCGCGTGATGGTTAACGTGTCGCCGGTAAGGTTGGCGCGCACGCGAACACTGCGGCCTCCTTGCGTCGTTTCGACGTTTTCACGACCATCCGCGACGAAGTTGATCTGTGGCGCCCGGGTGGATGCAATCGTCACAGAGTTTCCACGACGATCGATCGCCAGCATGTTGGGCGGATCAAATCGTCGCAACAACGAATCGTAAACACGCTGTCTTTCCGCGAGCGAAAGGTTTCTCGTGGCGTTATCAACCGCCGTTCGAACATTGTCACCGCGGCTCGAATTAAGCGTAAAGGTGCCGGTCAAATCACGCCGGCTGCCTGGGTAACTTCCGCCTCCAGGCGCTCCGGACACTGTCGACCAGTTCCACGCAATGTTGAATGCGCCGGCTAACCGGTCGAGCTCCGAGCGAAGTGCGGTCCAGTTATTTTCTGTCTGGTACGACAACTGTCGGTTGGCGATGTAGTTGTTCAGGAATGCCGCGCTGTCTAACACTTTGCTGGCATCTGACGAAGATACCTGCCTGCTATTCACGCGATTGCGCAATTGAACTAGCGCCGTCTCAAACTCACTTAACTGACGACGAGCTTCATCCGCAGAATTGCGATCGTTGTAATTGCCGCGATTAAGATCGTTACGCAGGTTGCGGCTGAACGTCGCTGAACGAACGTTGAGCTGGTCAACCAATTGACGCATCTGCCGATCGCCTATGGTGTAATCGTTGTTTCCGCCGCTAATGCCGCCTGAGCTCCAACGTGGCGTCAGGTTGTAGTAACCGGCAAGTTGATCCAGATCGCTACGGATCGCCTGCCACTCACGTCTCGAGCCTGATCCCAGGCGATTGTTCACAAAGAAACTGTCGATTTGCTGGCCGCGATCCAGCAGTGTTTGCACATCTGCTGAAGTCGACGCGCGGCGCGAAGAAAGACGCCGATCGAGTTGATTTGCGGCGCTCTCGAAGTCGACGATCATGCGTTCGATATCTTCTACGCGATAGTTGTTTCGATCGGCAGCGTTCTGAACTGCGCGCTGTAATGCGTCGGTGCGAGTTTGAATGCGTCGCACGACGTCTCTTGCCGCCGAGTCGTTGGCGCCGAATTGCGCCATGGCGGCAGTGGTCATGCCGGCAGTCACCAACGCTAATAGCGCGGTCATGAAAATTGTTTTTCTGATTGCTCTCATCTCTTCTCCTCCTTCAGACCTGGAGCCTGTATGTCAAACTTTGTGCCAAGCGAGTCTTGTCAGGGATACCCGTCGTGGGGGGAGGCTGAAAATGATACATACGGCTGACTCACCTTCAAACAAATACCCTTGAAAACCGCAGTGTTTGAGGTGTTCAGTACGGTACCATGCAAAAGCCGTGTTACTTGGGGAGGGATGGAGGAAAATACGGAATAAA
>DATENQ010000291.1:0-2542 GCA_035275005.1 Pyrinomonadaceae bacterium
TGCCAGATCTGGTATCACCTGGAAGGACAGAACGAGCAGAGTGACAGGCCCGCGCTGTCGTGCCGGTTGGAGTGTGAAGAGGGCATGGTGATTACCAAGCTCAGTCGCTTCATCGAGCTCGAAGGAATCACGAAATAGATCTCACGCAAAGCCGCAAAGGAGCAAAGATAGAGGCGCAGTCTTCTTTGCGGCTTTCTTTGCACCTTTGCGGCTTTGCGTGAAAATCCCGGCTTAGTACTTGGGTACGCTCGGATCTACCTCGTTCGACCAGCCGATAATTCCGCCTTTCAAATTTATCAGTTTGCCCGTGAACCCCGAGCGCTGCAGCGCCTCGATCGCGCGGGCGCTTCGCCCGCCCATCTTGCAGTGAACGACGGTTTCGCGGTTCGGATCGATCTCATTCATGCGCGTCAGCACCTGCGCCAACGGAATGTGAACGGAGTTTGGTATGCGGCCGATCGCGACTTCGACATCCTCGCGCACGTCGACGATCTGAATATCGTCTCCATTGTCGAGACGTTGTTTGAGTTCGGTTGCGGTCATCTCTTCCATATGAATTCCTCTTTTTGTGTCTTCGTGGTTACACTACACGTAACGAAAGGTCAAATCCATGAGATTCGAGTTCTACAGTGAAGCCCTCGATAACGTTTCCAAGTTGTCGATCGATGGAACAGTTGACAATAGTATTCACTTTTCTCATTGGCAAGGAAACACGACGCCGGCCGAAGTGAAAGCCGATACTTCCACGGAGATCGCGCTCAATCTCGTTGCTTCACCAAATCGCGCAGCATTAACAAACGGCATTGAGCTGGTCACTAACAATCACTTCGACACTGACGGCACTTTGTCTGTTTGGACCGTGTTGAATGGTGAACGCGCGCTCCCGTATCGAGATCTGCTGATCGCCGCCGCCGAAGCGGGTGACTTTTCCGAACATTCAAGCGACGACGGCGTGCGCGTCAGCATCGCGATCCAGGGCTCCGATCAGGCGAACGATACCGGCTCACCTCTCGCGCGACTGATTGCGGGCGAGAACGTCGATGACGATGCTCGCGCGTATGAGCTGGTGCTGCCTGAAGTGGAACACTTGCTTACGAATATTAACGACTATGAACCGCTCTGGCGCGAGGGTTGGGAGAGTGTTACTGCTGCGATTGAGAGTTTTGAGCGTGGTGAGTCGAAGGTGACGGAGTTTTCCGATGCGAGGGTTTCACTGATCACACTCGCGCCAAAGCTCTTCGACGGCGCGGGTTTTAGTCCCACGAGGCACGCAGCTCCTTACACGGCCATCTCGAAATACGCCAAAGGTGAACTGTTTCTGATCGCGATTCCGACAAACTCCGGCTGGTTCTACCGCCTTGATTATCCTTACTACTCCTGGGCCGAAACCGTTGTGCGCCCGCGCGTCGAGCGCCGCGATTTGACGGGTGTGTTGGAGTTGCTCAACAGCAAGGAAAGCAATCACGACGGAAGCTGGAAACCGGACAACCGCGAGATGACCTCGGCTGTTAAGTTTCTCGACAATGCCGGCACGCTCGCTGCATCACTAATGGAGCCGCACGAAGTGGCGGAAGTTCTGACAAGCGCCTTTTCGGTGGTTGCGTTCTCGGCATAGCGATGCACGACGTAATCATCATCGGAGCTGGACCAGCGGGAATCTCGACAGCGCTATGGTGCGATGAGTTGGGCCTCGACACGCTCGTCCTCGAACAGGCTGAACAGATCGGCGGGCAACTCCATCGCGTCTACAACCCGATCCAGAATTACTTAGGCGTCAAAACCCGCAACGGCGAAGAACTGCTCGAGCTTTTTGCTCAAGACGTTGACGCCGCGGAGTTCGATCTCTGGACGCAGACCAGCATTGCGTCAGTCGACTTAAAAGCAAAGCGTGTTTCGTTAGCGAGTGGCGAGAGTCTTCAGTCGATCGCGATCGTGATCGCTACAGGCGTGAGACCGCGAGAGTTGGGAGTGCCCGGCGAGAAAGAGTTTGTCGGAAAGGGAATAATCGAATCCGGCGCGCGTGATCGAGAGCTCTTCGCGGGCAAGGATGTTTGCATCGTCGGCGGTGGGGATGCGGCTGTCGAAAATGCGTTGCTGTTGGCGGAGGTTTGTCCGACCGTGACGCTGGTCCATCGTGGAAAGAAACTGCGCGCGCGGCGTGAGTTCACTGAGCGTTTGCAGTCAAACCATTGCATCACGGTTTTCACTGAGTCTGTGCTGACGCGTATTATCGGCAACGAAGAAGTGGAGGCGGTCGAGATCCAGCGCAAGCAGGGGCTGAAGCCGTTTCAACTGGCCGTGCGCGGCGTTCTCATTCGCATCGGCGTCGAGCCGAATACGGAGTTGTTTCGTGAACAGCTCGAGACGGACGAGAAGGGGTTCATCAAGGTAAGCGGTCAACAGGAGACCAGCGTGCCGATGGTTTTTGCGATTGGCGACGTTTCGAATCCGCTGGCGCCCACGATCAGCAGCGCCACCGGAGCGGGCGCCACCGCTGCCAAAATCATTGCTGCTCGACTGAATGCTCCTGTCGTTTAGAGAC
>DATENQ010000292.1:0-9372 GCA_035275005.1 Pyrinomonadaceae bacterium
GAACTCGAGAATGGTGAATTAGAGGGCGCGTTTACGGTTAACACCGACCTCTTCGATCTGGACACCGCGACTCGAATGGCCAGGTACTTCGAGCGTGTGTTGCGTGCGGCCACCGCGGACTCGCATCAACGTCTCTCAAGACTCTCCTTGCTTAATAGCGAGGAGCGGCGTCTTCTGCTCACCGGCTGGAACGATACAAAAACGAACTATGGACCAGCGCGCTGCCTTCATCAGTTGTTTGAAGAGCAGGCAGCACGCACGCCCGAGGCGACCGCGGTTGTTTGCGAAGGCGAGCGGCTCAGTTATAGCGAGTTGAACGAGCGAGCCAACCGCCTCGCACATCGTTTACGAGAGCTAGGTATTGGACCAGAGCAGCGAGTGGGGATTCTTCTCGAGCACTCACCGGAAACCATGGTAGCGGTGCTGGGCATTCATAAGGCAGGCGGAGCATACGTCGGGCTCGATCCGCAGTGGCCCGCTGAGCGCCTCTCATTCGCGCTTACCGATGGCGGAGCGCGCCTGTTGCTGACGCATTCACAGTTCCGATCCGCATGGGATGGTTGGCAAACGCTGCAATGTCCCGTGCTGTTTTTGGACGAAGAGGAAGCCGGGCTTGCAGAGTTGCCGGTTACGAATCCTACGAGTCATGTAACTCCCGACGGCCTGGCTTATCTCATCTACACATCGGGTTCGACAGGGCGACCTAAAGCCGTAATGGGCGAGCACCGCCAGGTGGTCAACTACATCCGCGCCGTCTCGGAGCGCCTGGGACTGGGATCAGGCTCTTACGCAGTACATCAGAGCCTTGCAGTTGATGCTCCAGTCACATACCTATTCGCAGCATTCATGTGGGGCGGCACGTTGCACCTCATTGGACGCGATCGTGCGTCAGACGCCGAACGGCTGGGTGACTACATTCGGCAAGAGCAGGTGGACTACTTCAAGATCGCACCATCCTATTTGGCTGCCCTTCTGGTCGGCGCTGAGCCGGAAAAGATCATGCCGCGCCGTGTGCTGATGGTGGGTGGCGAGGCGTTTGGGCGAGGTTTAGCCGAGCAGGCGTTGCGACTGGGTGGCGGATCCTGCAAGGTGATCAACCATTATGGACCAACTGAAACGACCGTTGGCTGTCTGACTTACGAAGTGGAACTGGGTGGAGGCGACGCCGGAGCAACGTTGTCGCTGGGGCGACCAATGTCGAACATGAGTATCTACGTGTTGGACGAACACATGATGCCGGTGCCGGTCGGTGTAGTTGGCGAATTATATGTTAGTGGTGCGGGCGTAGCGCGGGGCTATTTAGGGCGCCCTGAATTGACGGCGGAGAAATTTGTTCCTGATACGTTCAGCGGTGAAGCAGGAGCAAGAATGTACCGGACTGGTGACGTTGCACGGTGGGCTCCGGATGGAACTGTAGAGTTTTTAGGACGCATAGATCATCAGGTGAAGATCCGCGGGTATCGCGTTGAGATCGAAGAGATCGAGACAGTTTTGGAGGAGCATCCCGGGGTGCGTACCGCCGTCGTTGAAGCGCGGACTGATGGACGTGGCGAGTCGCGGTTAGTTTGTTATGTGGTGTGGAAGGAAGATAGCGAGTACACCCAGGCAGATGACTTACGAACCTGGGCGCGCGAGCGGCTGCCGGACTACATGGTTCCTGTGGCGTGGATTGAGTTGGATGAGCTACCGCGAACACCGCAGGGAAAAGTCGATCGCAAGTCGTTGCCCGATCCGGTGTGGGGCGAGAGCCCGAGTCGGGTTTACGAGGAACCGCGCGATGAAGTGGAACAGCGAATGGCAGCGGTATGGCAGCGGATATTGCGGATAGAACGCATCGGCGCTGTTGACGACTTCTTCGAGCTGGGCGGCCACTCTTTATTGGCGACGCAGGTCGTGTCGCATGTGCGACTCGAGTTCGGCGTAGAGGTATATCTGCGCGAGCTCTTTGAACGACCGACTGTGAGAGGTTTGAGCGAAGTGGTGCGGGAACGGCTGAGTGCCGGGACCATTAACAGGAGTGAAATCGTCCGAACAGAGCGAGCTGCGCGGCGTCTACAACAGTCGGTCGTGAAAGAAGAGGAATTGCAGTATGAAGTTTGACGACGTGATGCAGATGATGGGGAACACTCCGCATGTACTCGTGCGTTCGACCGAAGTTCAGTCAGCAAGGATCTATGCGAAGCTCGAGGGATACAACCTCACCGGCAGCATAAAAGATCGTGCTTGCCTGTACATGATTCGCGGCAAGATCGAAGAAGGCACTTTACAGCCGGGCATGACGCTCGTGGATGCTTCGAGCGGGAACATGGCTTGCTCGATTGCCTTCTACGGAAAGCTACTCGGATACTCGGCCCTCGTAGTTGCCAATTCAAAACTCACAGCTGATAAGCGAAAGTTTATTGAGTACTACGGCGCGGAACTGCAGGTCATCGGTGATTTCACCATTGACGGAAACCGGTACTGCCGGGAAAAAGTCGAGCGGGAAGAACAGGGACGTTTTTGTTTTCTGGACCAGCTTCATAACTGGGCAAATCCCCAGGCGCATTACGAAACGACTGGACCAGAAATCCTGAATGACTTTCCAGACGTGGCAATGGTTGTCGGCTCGCTCGGCTCGGGCGGTGCGATGGCAGGCACGGCGCGGTTCCTGAAAGAAAAGAGACCGGCCACGAAGATCGTCGTGGTCCAATCATCGTCGGGCACGAAGTTACCCGGGACGGGAAGTTTTGATGACGGCGACTACATCACTCCATTCATTCAACAGGGGATGGATGAGCAGCTCTTTGATCACGTCATCAAGATCAGTGAACCGGATGCAGTGCGCCGGACTCTTCATTTAAAGGAACAGGGGATCTTCGGCGGTCTACAGACGGGCGGTGTCCTTCATGCGGCGTTGACCGCGGTTGAAAAGTTTAGCGTCAAGGGTGATGTCGTCATTCTCTCGGGCGACACCGGATGGAAGAACATGGACAGGCTTCTTCGCCTTTAGAGCTTTGAGAAAGTGTTTTCACGCAAAGGCGGAAAGTTGCAAAGGGAAACGCGGCAGCGCTTTACATCTTTGCGCCTTTGCGTGAAACATCTTCTTCATAGTCCTCCCACACCACTTTTACTTTCGGCATTCCAAACAAAACTCAAATAGTCGGGCTTCGATGATCATCGAGTGTCTTTGCCTGACTTTTTACACATGGAGCGCTCGAGTATGCGTCTTCAACACAAGAAAAAATACGCACTCATTATTCCTGACGGCGGTGCAGATGTGTATCGAAGCGAGGGTCGATCACCTCTAGCCCTGGCGCACATTCCCTATTCGGACTTCTTAGCGAGCGAAGGGGTCGCTGGACTGATGCAAACTCTGTATCCGGATTTGCCGAAAGAGAGCATCGTGGCCCAACTGGGTATGCTCGGATGGGATCCTCACCTCTATTACCCAAACGGGCGAGCCTCATGCGAGTTGCTCGCGCTGGAAGACATCTACCTTAAAGAAGGTGATCTGGCGTTTCGTGCGAACTGGGTTCGCATGGAAGGGCGTGTACTGGCCAGTTATAACGCCAACTACATCTTCAGCGAACAATCACTTCCACTGGTCGAGAAAGTTAACAACGCGCTACGCACGGAATTCCCTGACTTTGAGCTTTATCACAACGGCGATTTTCGCAATACCCTCGTTATGCGAGGTGTCGGGCTTGAGCCAAGAGATTTGCATTGCCCTGAGCCGCACGAAAATCACAACGTCGAATTCGATGTCGCGAACCTGGTTTCGGGACAGGGCATTAAAGGTTGTGCGGTAGCGGCGCGCATTAACAAGTACCTGAGTCGCTCGGCACAGCTGCTCACCACCGACGCGGCAAACATGCTTTTCCCCTGGAGTCCGTCGAAAAGTTTTTACCTCCCCACCTTCAACAATCACACGGGCTTTGAAGGTAAAACAGCGCTCGTCGGGTGCATGGACTTCCTGCACGGTATCGCGAAAGCCGGCGCGATGGATTTTTTTGAAGTCGGGAACGGCAGGCCGGATACAGATTATCGGGGCAAAGGCGCAAAGACGGTCGAACTACTATCCAACGGCTATGATTTTGTGATCTGTCATATCAACGCACCGGATGAAGCCTCACACATGGGAGATTTGAAACTGAAGATCAAATCTCTCGAGCAGTTGGACCAGTTCATCGTGCGCCCGATCGTCGAATATTTTCAGGACCAGCCGGAGAAACTTGGTGGTGTAATGATCGTTCCCGACCACTACACCAATTTCGCCGCCGCTCAAAGTCCGAAAACCCGCGTGGAAGCACATTCAGCGCACGCCGTTCCTTTCGCCCTCTGGAATGGGTGGGAACACGACGACGCACGTTACTACAACGAGGACGATGTACTGATCGGCAAGTACGCTCAGGACCCGATTAGCCATCTGGATCTTTTACAAGTTCTCGGTGTGCGATCAGTGAGTCGAGAAAAAGTTGCCGGAAAAATTTCATGACGCCTGCCTTTCTGGAAACCAGTGAGATGAATGTTGGAAACGAATCGCAGGGCGGTTCGGACGATCTCTACGTCTTTCCAGCATCCTTTGCACAGCAGCGCTTATGGTTCCTTCACCAGTTGGAGCCTCAGTCTGCTGCTTACAATATTTCAAAGGCCATACGTCTCGCCGGTGATTTCAATGTCGCAGTCTTCGCGCGCGCTCTCAACGAAATCATTCGCCGTCATGAAATCCTTCGTACCACCTTTGCAATGCTGGGCGGACAGCCGATGCAACTCGTCTCAGAGTATCAACCTGTCACGCTGCCGCTGATCGACCTCTCCGCACTCGAGCGGGCTGAACGTCTATCGCACCAGCTTGCGGCAGAGGAGGCATCTCGTCCTTTCAACCTGCGGCGAGGACCGCTCCTGCGCACGACGCTGCTACGCCTCGCGCCGGATGATCACGTGGCACTCTTCACCATGCATCACATCATTTCCGATGCCTGGTCAGTGGGCGTCTTCATCAAAGAGTTCACCGCACTCTACGCCGCATTCAAAGCCGGCGAGCAGTCTCCATTGCCGGAATTGCCAATCCAGTATGGCGACTACGCGGAATGGCAGCGTGATTCGCTTCAGGGTGAGTTGCTGGAGAAGCAGTTGTCTTACTGGGAAGAGCATCTGGCGGCTGTGCCTGCGGTGATTGAGTTACCGGTGGACCATGCGCGTCCGACGATGCCGAGTGGTAAGGGGGCGAAGTTAGCGTTCGATTTAGGACCAGAGTTGCTGGGCAATCTGAAGGAGTTGTCGAAACGCAAGGACGCGACGCTGTTTATGACGCTGTTGGCAGCATGGCAAGTGCTGCTGTATCGCTACAGTGGGCAGGATCAGGTTTGTGTAGGTACACCAGTCGCCGGGCGTACGCGCGCGGAAACTGAAAATCTGATCGGGTTCTTCATCAATACGTTAGTGCTTAGAACGGATCTCTCCGGCAATCCGACTTTCGTCGAATTGCTGCAACGAGTGCGAGCGGTTTGCCTGGGAGCTTACGCGCATCAGGACATCCCGTTTGAGCGCATCGTCGATCATTTACAGCCCGAGCGAAGCCTCAGTCACACGCCGCTCTTCCAGGTGATGTTTGCTTTGCAGAACACTCGTAGCGAGATTCTGGAATTGCCGGGGTTGGAGTTGCTCCATTTCGATAGTGAGATACGGACATCAAAGTTCGACCTGACGCTATCACTCAGTGAAAGTTATGACACGCTGGCTGGAGCTATTGAATACAACACTGATCTCTTCGACGAGGAGACGATCAGCCGGATGTTGGGCCACTTCCGGCAACTGCTGAGGGCCATCACCGCTGATCCGCAACAACACATTTCTGATCTGTCACTGCTCAGCGACTCCGAGCACCGGCAACTGCTGATCGACTTCAACGACACCGCCGCGGAGTTTCCACAAGACGTCTGTCTGCACCAACTCATCGAGCAGCAGGTGGAGCGAACACCGGAGCAGACGGCACTGGTCTTTGAAGAAGAGAAGATTAGCTACCGCGAGCTGAACGCGAGAGCTAATCAACTGGCCCATCACCTGCGCGCGCTGGGTGTGGGACCAGAGGCTCGAATCGGCATTCTGCTGGAGCGTTCGGTGGAGATGGTGGTGGCGTTGTTGGGCGTGTTGAAGGCCGGTGGCGCCTACGTGCCTTTGGATCCGGAGTATCCGGCGGAACGACTGCGCTTCATGCTCGAGGATGCGCAAGTCGCTGTGCTTATTACACAGCCGCGACTTGCAGCAACACTGCCTTCCTCAAGTGCTCCGTTACTGTTGCTGGAAGAGAGCGAGCAACTTGCGCAATACGAAACGGGCAATCCGGGGTTGCTGGGCGGAGCCGAGAACCTGGCCTACATCATCTACACCTCGGGCTCGACCGGACAGCCCAAAGGAGCGATGAACACGCACCGCGGCATAGTCAATCGACTGTTGTGGATGCAGGCGACCTACGGGCTAAACCAGGAAGATCGAGTGCTGCAAAAGACACCGTTCTCGTTCGACGTCTCGGTGTGGGAGTTTTTCTGGCCTTTGCTAACCGGAGCACGTCTGGTGCTGGCACGGCCCGGAGGTCATCGCGATGGGCAGTACCTGCGCGAGCTAATAATCAAGGAACAGATCACGACGCTGCACTTCGTGCCCTCGATGCTGCGCGTGTTTCTGGAGGAAGAAGGCCTGGAGCAATGCCGCACGCTGCGACGTGTGATCAGCAGTGGTGAAGAGCTACCGGCGGAAGTGGCAGCGCACTTCTTCAGCCGCATGGACTGGGCGGAACTGCATAACCTGTATGGACCGACGGAAGCAGCGGTAGATGTGACCTCATGGGAATGCCGGCCGGAGTGGGAAGGGCGAGTGCCGATCGGGAAGCCGATCTGGAACACGCAGGTGTATGTGTTGGATGGTGCGCAGCGGCCAGTACCGCAGGGAGTGACGGGCGAGTTGTATCTGGGAGGAATGCAAGTAGGGCGCGGATATTGGCAGCGCGCGGAGTTGACGGCGGAGAAGTTTGTACCGGACCCGTATTGTGGAGAGCGCGGAGCGCGACTGTACCGGACGGGCGATGTGGTGCGGCAAGTAGGAGCGGGAGTACTGGAGTACGTCGGGCGCGCGGATTACCAGGTGAAGGTGCGCGGGTATCGCATTGAGTTGGGCGAAGTGGAAGCGGCGCTGCGAGAGCAGGATAGTGTGCGGGAGTGTGTGGTAGTAGCACGTCATGAAGGGAACAGCGCAGCACGCTTGGTGGGTTATGTGGTGCTGGATGAGGGCGCGAGTTACTCGGTAACGGCGCTGCGCCAGGAACTGTTGCAACGCTTGCCCGAATACATGATCCCGGCGTCGTTTGTGCAGTTGCAAGAGTTGCCGCTGACGGCGAATGGAAAACTTGATCGACGAGCGCTGCCCGACCCGGATCATCAGCGTCCGGCGCTGGAGACGGAGCGAGTAGCACCACGCACGGCGGTGGAAGAGACGCTGGTGCGGATCTGGAGTGAAGTGCTGGGACTGAGTGAAGTCGGCATCCACGACAACTTCTTCGAACTCGGAGGCGACTCGATCCTCTCGATTCAGATCGTAGCGCGAGCGAATCAAGCGGGACTGCGGCTCGCGCCCAAACACCTCTTTCAATACCAGACGGTCGCGGAGCTCGCGCTGATGGCGGAGCAGGCGGCGATCACCGACAAGCCGGCAGCAGACAGCCGCACGAGTGGGGAATCCGATTTCCCGACGGTGAATCTCAGTCAGCAGCAACTCGACAAGTTTATTTCCAGGGTCGGTCGCGCGAACATAGAAGATATCCTCAGCCTTTCACCAATGCAGAAGGGCCTACTCTTCCATAGTCTCTATGCGCCCGACTCTGGTGTTTACTTCCAGCAAGTCCATTGTGTGCTGCGCGGCAACCTCAATATCGAAGCCTTCAAAGAGGCGTGGCAACAGGCACTCAATCGCCACTCCATCCTTCGGACGTCCTTCTTCTGGGAAGAAGAGCTCAAAGAGCCGGTGCAGGTAGTAAATCGAGAGGTGACGCTATCGATCGAGCTTGAAGACTGGAGCGAGTTGACAGCGGCGGAGCAACAATCGCGGCTGGTTGATTTCCTTGAAGCAGATCGGCGACGGGGATTCGAATTATCACGCGCGCCACTGTTGCGACTGGCGCTGCTGCGGCTCGATGACCAACGCCATCGCTTGATCTGGAGTCATCATCATCTGCTGCTCGACGGCTGGTCCATTCCGCTGTTGCTGAAAGAAGTCTTCATTTTTTATGAGGGGCTTTGCCGCAACGAGCCGGTGCAACTAGCTCAGGCGCGTCCCTACGGCGATTACATCTCATGGCTGCAGAGCCAGTCGTTGGAAGAAGCGGAGCGTTACTGGCGTGAGAAGCTGCGAGGGTTAACGTCGCCGACCACGATCGCGCGGGCCGGTGAACGGAGCGCGGGAGCAGAGGGCGAGTATCGAGGGCAACGACTGCACTTAAGCGAGGCGGAGACGGCGGAGTTGAGCGCAGTGGCGCGGCGTCACCAACTGACCTTGAACACGGTAGTGCAGGGAGCGTGGTCCATCCTGTTGTCGCGCTACAGCGGCGAGCGGGAGGTGGTGTTTGGAACGACGGTGGCGGGGCGACCGGCAGAGTTGGACGGCGTGGAGCAGATGGTGGGCGTGTTTATTAACACCCTGCCGATGCGCGTGCGGATCAATGAAGGGGAGCGGGTGAGCGAGTGGTTGCGGGGCTTGCAGGCAGAGGCGGTGGAGATGCGGCAGTACGAGTACAGCCCGCTGATCGATGTGACAAAGTGGAGCGAGATGCCGCGTGGGACTCCGCTGTTCGAGAGTCTCTTCGTTTTCGACAACTATCCGGTGAACAACTCCTCCTCACCTTCACAAGCAAGTGAGATCCCGACGATAGAGGATGTCGGTTATTACCGGCGTGCGAACTATCCGCTGATGCTGATAGTTGCGCCGGACACGGAACTGCGGTGGACGTTGAGCTACGAAGCGGACCTCTTTGATGAGGAGATGATCAGCCGGCTGTTGGGCCACTTCCGGCAACTGCTGAGGGTCATCGCCGCTGATCCGCAACAGACCGTCAGTGACCTGTCACTGCTCAGCGACTCCGAGCGCCATCAATTGCTTCGCGAGTTCAACGACACCGCCGCCGAGTTTCCACAAGACGTCTGCCTGCATGAGCTCATCGAGCAGCAGGTTACGCGCACACCGGAGCAGACGGCGGTCGTCTTCGAAGAAAAGCAAGTCAGCTACCGTGAGTTGAACGAGAGAGCTAATCAACTGGCCCATCACCTGCACGCGCTGGGTGTGAAGGCCGAGTCACCGGTCGGCATTCTGCTGGAGCGCTCGGTGGAGATGGTGGTGGCGTTGTTG
>DATENQ010000293.1:0-6141 GCA_035275005.1 Pyrinomonadaceae bacterium
AATATCCTGCGTCCGCAATTTGGACGTGTCGGGATTGGCGTGATGGATGGCGGTATGCGCGGGTTGATGGTGAGTCAGGAATTCAGAAATTGAGCCGCGGATTAACGCAAATAAACGCAGATTTTTATCTGCGTAAATCCGCGTTAATCTGCGGCTCAACTTTACTTTGCTTCTAATGGCACAACAACAAACGACAACTTCTGCACGCCCCGAATCACCGTGACGGGCGTGTGTCTGCCGATACGTTCATCTGTGAGTAGTTTGTGCAGATCGTCGATACCGCGAATCGGATAACCGTCGAAGTCGATCACGATATCGCCGGCCAGCAACCCTGCTTCCTTCGCCGCGCTGTGCTCGCCATTTGTTTCGAAGGAGACAAGCAGCACTCCGGTATCGACCTGCAACTGATAGAACCGAACGATGCGACGTGGAATCGGCACGTTCTGTCCCGCCACTCCGATGTAGCTCCTGCTGATCTTGCCGTCGCGAATCAGACGTCCGGCCACAAACTTCGCGGTATCAATCGACGTCGCAAAGCAGATCCCCTGCGCCGGCAGGATCGTTGCGGTGTTAACGCCGATTACTTCGCCACGAGAGTTGACCAGCGGACCACCGGAATTTCCGGGATTCAATGCGGCGTCAGTTTGGATCACGCCGTCCATCAGTCTTCCTGACTGCGCGCGCAACGATCGTCCCAACGCGCTCACGACGCCGGCCGTTACCGAATACTGAAACCCATAGGGATTTCCAATCGCGATCACCAACTGGCCCACACGAATCGATTGCGACTCGCCGAGCTGAGCCGGCACGAGATTTGGCGCCGTGATGCGAATTACCGCGAGATCCGTATCGGGATCGTCGCCGATCAGCTGCGCCTGGAACCTGCGACCATCCATGAGGGCGACTTCGATCTTCGACGCGTCGTGTACGACGTGACTGTTAGTCAGAATGAACCCGTCGGGCGTGAAGACGAATCCCGATCCGTTTCCGGTTACCTCGTCTGGTCCCGAACGACGACCGCGAGTTCGTTTACCCGTTACTTGAATATAAACGACCGAGGGACTGACTCTCTCCGCTGCTTCGATAACCGCTCGCGAATACGCATCCAGCAAGCCGTCGTCGCTGCCAACGGCCGTCTGCGCCGCTGCGCCCTCGCCCAACACTTCTCCTTCATTAATAATCTCTCTGGCAACCGCGTACTTCATTTGTATCTCCTGATTGTTAACTGTCTGGGGTTGTCCAGATCATACTCCTAATTGTTTCTCCGGCCTAACGCACCCCATTTGCTTGGGCTTTATGCTCCGTGGCACTTCTTGTACTTCTTCCCCGATCCACAGGGACAAGGATCGTTGCGGCCCGGCCGTGGCGCCTCGTATCTCACCGTCGGGTTCTTCAACTCATCCCCAGTAACAAACTTCCATTGCCCGTTCTCGCGTTCGAACACGCTCTTCTCCCGGTGAATCCGGTCCTCGTCGTTCTGCGTGTAGCGCGCTTCGAAAGAGACGTGTGTCTTGTTCTCGTTAACGACTTTGGTCTCGAGGATTTGCAATCCGTGCCAGGTCGACGTCAACGACCATTCGCGAATGAAGGCCATGTCGATCTCTTTTTGCGTTCGCGAATGCGTCGAGGTGACGATGAAATCCACCGCGCCGGTGACGAAAGCAGAGTACCGGGCGCGCATCAACTGCTCCGCCGTTTCGCTTTCGCGAGTGCCATCGATGATCGGCTCGCAGCACGTCGCAAAAGCAGCACCGGAACCACACGGACAAGCTTGATTATTTTCAGTCATGCCCACAGCTTACACAGTTTTTGTGGATTACGCAGATCGAATCTGATGGTATTATGGCCCGACTTCACGGAGGAACCCGACTATGTTGACTGGCAGACTGATCCCCATCGTGCTGTTCCTTGCAATCGGGCTTCTGATCTCATGGCCCAACTCGCGTCCCCACTTTACCGTCGCCGCCCAGGAGCTTGGTTACGAAGAAGAGTTGGCGAAGGGCAGAGATCTCTTCCGGCGCGGCCGTTACGAAGATGCGTTGAAGAGTTTCAAACGCGCGAATGAAATGCGCGAGAAGAAGTGTGCCGAGTGTTATGCCTGGATGGCGGAGACATATCGAGCGCTCGAGGCCTACAAGAATGTCATCGAGTCTGCCGATAAAGTCATCGAGTTAGCGAATGGCGATGGGCAACTTGTCTTGAAGGCCTATAACCAAAAGGGTCTCGCGCTTCAGTCGTCGGCGGAGAAGAAGGACCAGAAGAAGCTTCAGGCGGCGGAAGCCGTATTCAGGCAGGCGCTGGGACTGGAAGGTGCGCCACCCATCATTCGTTACAACCTGGGTGTGACGTTGCTTCAGTTGAGTCGGGATGAGGAAGGCCTTGTAGAACTGAAGCAGTACATCCAACTGGAGCCCCGGGGGCCGTTCATTGAGACAGCCCGGAAGATGGTCGAAAACCCTCGTCGCGCTCGCGAAAATTTTGCGCCCGACTTTGCTTTTACGTCGTCGGAAGGCGAGCACATTACGCTCGATGATTTGCATGGCAAGGTTGTGCTGCTGGACTTTTGGGGCACGTGGTGTCCGCCGTGTGTCGAGTCAGTGCCCGAGCTCCGCGACCTGCACAAGCGCTACTCGAAAGACGGCACTTTTACGTTGCTCGGAATTAGCTCAGACAGCGATGAAGCGGAGTGGAAAGAATTCACCGAGAAAAATAAGATGATCTGGCCGCAGTATCGCGATAAGGATCGTCGCATACAGCGCGCGTTTGGCATACGCGCATTCCCCACTTATGTCTTGATAGACCACGAAGGGGTCGTGCGCTTTACGAGCGTGGGCTTGAGTTGGAGAAGTGCCGCGGATCTGAGTGAGGCGATCAAGAAACAGATAAAGATCGTGGCGAAGAATACCGAGGCGCGCTAATCATATTTCAAACGCGAGCCGGCCGAGGACGCCTTTCGCTCCGGCTCCCCATCCGATCTGTTTACCGGCAGCGAAACTAAAGGTGTCGACACCCGCAGCCTCGATGGGTTTCCACGTTCGTCCGTCGTCGAAAGAGTAATCACCGCCGCTTGGACCAAGAGCAACCAGGGTCGTCGTGCCTGGTACGTAAGCCACAACTGATCGAAAGCCTGACAAACCTTTGACTAATGTCCACGTGACTCCACCGTCGCTGGTCAACGCGAGATTGTCGACAGCTTCCTGTTCCTTTCGATAATCGCCACCGGCGATCACGCCGTGCTTTGCGTCGCGAAAGGCGATGGAGAAGATTCCTGCTGATCCACCTGACGCGAGTGGCGTGTCGGCAATTTGCCAGGTGCGACCGCGATCGGAGGTGCGCAGGACGCGTGATTTAGCGGCGGCGCCGGTGCCGATCCACGCGTGAGACTTTCCAAACACGGCGATGTTAGTGCCGCTGGCGGCAAACGCTCCCTCATTCTCGAGCGCCGGCGGTAAAGCACTTTGGGGAACGCGTGACCATGTGTGACCACCGTCCGAAGTTGTCAGGATATAGAACTGTTTGTCGATAGAGTCGCCGAAGGCGATGCCGTTGTTAGCGTCCCAGAAAGACATCGCATCCAGAAACGCTTTGGGATCTTCGTTCTTGAACTGCAAGGCCCAGGTTTTTCCGGCGTCCGCGGTTTTGTAGATTCTGGAGGCTGGACCATTGCCGATGCTCAGGATGTATGCGGTTTGTGCGTCGACAGCGTCGACGTCACGGAAGTCGAGATTCTCGCTGGTTACGGTGAGCTTTTGCCACGTTGTTCCACCGTCAACAGTACGCAGCACAGTTGACTCCGCGCCGCTGGCCCACGCCACCCGTTCGCTAACGGCGCTCACACCACGCAGACGCACCGCGACGCCACTGCTCTGCATGGTCCAACGCGGCGCGGCCACCATCATCAATATCATTGCCAGGGCAAGTTTCATTGGAACATTCTAGCACCGAAGAATTTTTATCGCGCAAAGCCGCAAAGTCAGCTAAGGAGTACAAGAAATTTGGAGTTACTTTGCGCCTTTGCGTGAGATAATTCAGCTCGATGTCGCAAGCTGGAAAGCAGTGGTTTGTAGAGTTGTCGAAGAGCCTCGGGTTGTAATGAGGATTTCTCGCGCAAAGGTGCAAAGCGCAAAGCTTAAACTGCATGGTTTTCTTTGCGTCTTTGCGCCTTTGCGGGAGAAATGCTTATGAATCTTTCACGGCGAAAATTTATTTCCGGCACTGCGAAGTCCGCGGTGGCCGTGACTCTACTAAGGTCATTTGTGCCCGCGAGCGCGCTGGCCCAGGCGGCGGCAATCCAACCTGTGTTCGCGCGGCTGGATGAATACATCGCGCGCCACATGCGTGAGACAGGCGCGCCGGGCTTGACACTCGCACTCGCCAATCGCGACGGCTTGATCAGGGCTTCAACTTACGGCTACGCCGACACGAAAGCCGGTCTGCGCGTCGCGCCGGAAACGATGTTTGAGATCGGCTCGATCTCGAAGTCGTTTGTGAGTCTCGCGCTGCTGCAACTGCGCGACGAAGGCAAACTCGATCTCAACAAACCAATCGTCGAATACCTGCCGTGGATAAAAATCAATTCCAAGTTTGAAGCAATCACAACTCATCACATCCTCAGTCACACTGGCGGACTGCCGGGTGAGCCCTTGCTGCTCGACGCGCTGCTGAGTGAGCTATGGACTGCTTACGAACCCGGCAAACGTTTCCTTTATTCAAACACCGGTTACAACATTCTCGGTTTCCTGATCGAAGCCGTCGACAAACGACCGTTCGCGGAAGCGATGCGCGCCCGCATGCTCGCGCCACTGGGAATGACGGCGAGCTCGCCGATTATTACCAACAACCTGCGCAAACAGATGGCTATCGGTTACGAGCCACTCGAGGAAGGCAAGCCGTTTCCGCTTCGTGGCCCATTGGCTGAAGCACAGTGGATCGAAGTGGACATCGCTGCCGGCAGTATCGCTTCGACACCGTCTGATATGGCGAAATACATGCGCATGCTTTTGAATCGTGGCGCCTTGCCAAAGGGCCGGCTGCTTTCAGAAGAAGCTTTTGCGCTTTTCACGAAGCCGGCGATCGATTCTCCGTATCGTGGCGAACCAGCTTCGTATGGTTACGGCATTTGGGTGAGCGATATCGCGGGGCACATGCGTTTGCGTCATACGGGTGGGATGGTCGCTTTCAGTTCTTCGATCGACGTTGATGTAACGGGAGGGATTGGTGCGTTTGCGTCCGTCAACGCGAACCTTCGTGGTTATCGACCAGTTGCAGTCACGAAATATGCAATCGAGCTCTTCAACGCGTCGTCAGCAGGGAAGTCGCTGCCCGATCCGCCGGCGCCTCCGCCCTCTCCTGAAGAAGTGAAGAACGCGGCCGATTACGCTGGAGTTTACACCTCACTCGATGACAAGAAGCTGGAGCTCGCGGCTGAAGGCGACAAGCTCGTGCTTGTGCATGCGCATCGCAGGGTTGTGCTCGAGCGTGTTGCGCCCGATCGCTTTATCGTAAAGCATCCGGACTTCGACGCCTTCGTGCTCGGATTTGTGCGGGAGAATCAAAACGTCACGCAGGCGTTCCACGGTGCCAACTGGTACCTGGGCGCGAAATATAACGGCCCGAAAACGTTTGAGACGAAGAAAGACTGGAAAGCTTTCGCGGGGCATTACCACAACGACAGTCCCTGGTACGGCGACATGCGCGTCGTGTTGCGCCAGGGCCAACTATTAATCGGGGGTGTTCAGCCGCTCGTGCCGCGCGGTGATGGGAAGTTCGGAATCGGCGAACCGGATGGGCCTGATTGGATCAGTTTTGAATCAATCGTCGATGGCCGCGCGATGCGAATGAACTACTCCGGAATCATCTTCCGCCGCTCCTTCACACCTTAGCCAAATGAGGTCTGGAATAATCAAGTCAGCAAGGAATAGAACAAGTCAGAAGAATTAAACAGTCAGGAACAGAACAAGTCAGAAGAATTAAACAGTCAGGAACAGAACAAGTCAGAAGAATTAAACAGTCAGGAACAGAACAAGTCAGGAAGAGGGGCTTGCCCCCGCTGCTTCGCATTCCACGAGCGGGGGCAAGCCCCTCTTCCTGACTTGTTCTACTCTTACTGTCCTGACTTACCCTTCTGGTTTGTTTACATCA
>DATENQ010000294.1:0-3270 GCA_035275005.1 Pyrinomonadaceae bacterium
AAGGCGCCCGCCTTGCCGGAACCGACCCGCAGCGTTGTGCCCGAGACTGCTCCACCTCCCGTACCGTCAGCCACCAAGGCACCCGAGAAACCCTCTCCAACCCCAACACCTAATTGAGGTTTGCACCGATCATTTGTGTGAATGCGGCTTCGTTTTCGATCGAGATTTCGATCTCCAGGACGTAGCAGGGGATTGAGAAGGACAGGGTTCGGAGTTTGACTGCGTCTTTCGCGGTGGTGATTAGAATCGTTGCGCCGGCGTCCTTCGCGGTCTGAATGAGCGTGTCGATCTCGTCCTGCGAGTAAGCGTGATGATCGGGAAATGACTTTTGCAGCGCGAGCTCAAAACCTAATCCTCGCAAGTTCTCGAAAAACGATTGCGGATTTCCAATCGCGCAAAAAGCCGCAATGCGTGCAGGCGAAGCAAGAGTCTCTGACGGATTCTTTAACGACGACACGCGCACCGGCCGCATCTTCGACATGAAGATCGGGCGTTCACTCGTCAACCGCAGAATCTCCTCGCGAAGCGCATCGACACTTGCGACCTGATCGCACCTCGTAATCACAACGCAATCAGCCCTGCTCAGCCCCTCCGGCTTTTCTCGCAGTCTCCCGAAAGGTAGCAGACTGCCGCCGCCCCACGGATTAGTCGCATCGATCGTCACGATGTTCAAGTCGCGCGCGAGACGCAGGTGCTGAAAACCGTCGTCCAACACAAAACACTCGGTGCCGAAATCCTTGATCGCCTCCCGCCCCGCCGCGATCCGATCGGCGCTGCTGATAACCGCTGCCTGCCCAGTTAGCTTCGTCGCGAGTAGATATGGCTCGTCGCCAGCCTCAGCCGGTGACGCCAGCACGCCATAACCATCGGAAACAATCACCTGAAGATGTGGATCCTTCCGGCCGTATCCACGCGTCAGAATGCAGACTTTCTTACCCTGGCCAGCGATCGTTCTCGCCACCCACTCGACCAGCGGCGTCTTTCCCGTTCCACCAGTGGTGATGTTACCGATACTGATCACGGGACGATCGAGCTTCGTGGTTTGAAAGGTTCCGCGACGATACAGAGAAAGACGCGTGCGCGTGACTGCGTCGTACAGGATGCTAAGTGGCGGAAGAACGAATGATTTCATGAAGTGTGAGCGTTTGCGGTCGATAAGATGAGTTTGATCGTTCTGTCGGTCGCACCCTGGTTGTCGGTGACGAGTTGTTTGGCGCGGCGGCCAAGCGCGTCGCGCTCCTCGATGCTCGCGAGCAGCTGAGCGAAGACGTTCGTGATTTCTTCAATAGTGATAACAGGCGGCAGCTGCACTATGGCGCCTGCCTCGACCATCAGATCGACAATAGCGTGAAAGTTATGCGTGTGCGCTCCGGTTACGACTGCCGCGCCTGCCGCCGCGGGTTCGAGCACGTTGTGACCACCCTTATCGACGAGGCTGCCGCCGACGAAAACGACATCAGCCAGCGAGTAGGTCGCCGGCAACTCGCCGATCGTATCAAGCAGGATCACTGCCGCGTCCGTGTCTTCCGGCTGTGGTGGATTCGTTTTTCTAGCCCAGCTCAAGCCTGACTTTTGGATCGAAACGGCGACTTCGTTGAAGCGCTCCGGACGCCGTGGCGCAATCATCAGTCGCACCGGTTGTTTTGTTCGAAGCTGCTTGATGCTTTCGAGCATCATCTCTTCTTCCGGTGCATGTGTGCTGGCTGCGAGAACGAGCGGCGCACCCGAGCGCAAACCAAATCGCTGTCTGAACTCTTCGGTCCTGCCGGTCGAGCCAGCGACTTCGGCGTCAAACTTCAGATTACCGGCGGTGAAAAGCCTGTCGCGAGCCATGCCAAGCGACTGCAATCTCTCCGCGTCCGTCTCAGACTGCATTACCGCGACGCTGAGACATGAAAGCACGCGCCGCAGAAAAAACTTGATCAGCATGTATCTGCTATAAGACTGCCGCGAGATGCGGCCATTAACCAGAGCGACCGGGATACTTCTCGCTTTGCACTCGCGCAGGAAGTTGGGCCAGAGCTCAGTTTCCATGATCAGCACTGCCGCGGGATTGATCGTCTTCAGTGCCCGGCGAACTGACCACCGCCAGTCGAAGGGAAAGTAGAAGACGCTCTCCGCCTGATCCCGAAAGACGTCGCGCGCCAGAGTCTGTCCTGTCAGCGTTATGGTTGAGACCACGAGAGCGTGATGTGGAAACTCCTGTTTCAGACGTTGCGCCAGCGGGCGCGCCGCCTGAGTCTCCCCAACGGAAACGCAATGAAGCCAGATCACCGGCTTGCCATCGACTTGCGGAACACTACCGAGGCGCTGGCGTAGTCCGGCGATGTACTTACCGTGCGCCAGCGCTTGAAAAAGGAAGTGAGGGATCAGGATCACGAGACCGAGTGTTAGCAGGAGGCTGTAAGCCAGGTACATAGGCGCTCACTTTGCTCGCTCGATGTACCGCCCTTCCGTAGGATCCACCCGAATTCGATCGCCTTCGTTGATGAAGGGAGGCACCGTGATGGTCACTCCATTCTCGAGAGTGGCAGGCTTGTTGACGTTGGAAACCGTAGCGCTCTTGAGTGTTGGTTCGGTTTGAGTGACTGTCAGCTCCATTGATGGTGGCAGATCGATGCCGATCGGAGCGCCTTCGTAAAACTCTGCCTGAATTCTCATGCCGGGCATCATCCACTGCGCGGCATCACCGAGGTCATCTTCGCTGAGAGCTGTTTGTTCGTAGTTCTCAGTGTTCATGAAGTGATGATGAGAACCGTCTGAGTAGAGATATTCCATCTCGTGCTGTTCGAGAGAGGCGCGATCGACTGTGTCCGCGGAGCGGAACCGATGTTCAAATGAAGCCCCCGTACGGATATTTCGCAGTTTGGTCTGGATCATTGCCCGCAGGTTACCGGGCGTGTGGTGTCTGAATTCAAGAACTTTGCACGGTTGGCCCTCGAAAACGATAACCATACCGCGCCGAATCTGAGTAGCAGGAATAGCCATGTAATTAAAAGTCTCCTCTTAGCAAAATGCGTAGTCTAACGGGATGGGTTTGGGGTTGTAAAGCGGGGTTATAGGTCCTGTAGGACCGGTAGGACCTATAAAGAAGAAGGGCGGCCTCCCTGAAACTTGTCCAGGACGACCACCCTTTTTGAGGAGCCCACCTACCTCGTTTTTATTAACGCAAAACGAATGGAATAGTTGCAATAAACTTCACGCCGCCCGGGCGCGCGGCACTCGCCGCAGCCGCGCGAGGCGCTCGAGCCACTTCTGCGCCTGCTCGTA
>DATENQ010000295.1:0-13769 GCA_035275005.1 Pyrinomonadaceae bacterium
TAACAGACAGTCGCGCGCTTGAAACGAGAGCGATAACGACGAGCAAAGACCCTAAGCTATACCGGTTGGGACGTTTAGCAAACATAACTGTTCTCCTGCGAAGCGTGATGGTTGGCCGGGAAATCATACCAGCCGCAACAAAGCACCAAAAGTGCAAAACATTGGCGTGATTTTTTGGCGCTACAGTTGCGTCACATCAAGGGGGGGCTCCAGGGGGATATGACCACCGCATCCGAACGCCGCATCGTAAACAGACGAACCGAAGACATCTATCGCAAGGCCATCGAGGACATTCGCGATTTTGCGATCTTCATGATGGACGTCAATGGAATCGTGACGAATTGGAATATCGGTGGGCAACTCATACTCGGTTACTCCGAAGAAGAGATCATCGGCAAGGATGGAGCCAGGCTTTTCACTCCCGAAGATCGGGCGAAGGACATTCCTCAAAAAGAGATGGCCACGGCGGCGATGTCGGGGTGTGCTGAAGACGAGCGCTGGCACGTGCGTCGTGACGGATCGCGTTTTTGGGCAAGCGGTGTGATGACGCCTGTCCGCGATGACGCCGGCAAATTGATCGGTTTTTCGAAGGTCATGCGCGACATGACTGAGCGAAACAGGCTCACCGAAGAACGGGATCGTTTCTTCGCGCTTTCGATGGATATGTTGAGCATTGTTCACCTCAACGGTCGATTCCAGCGAATAAACCCGGCCTTCCACCAGGTGTTGGGATTTTCAGAGGAAGAACTGTTGGCGATGTCTCTCTTCGAGTTGGTCCATCCGGATGATCGTCCCCGAACTGAGAGTGGATACGAGGGCCTTTCCCGAGGAGAGTCGATCAAGTCGATGGAAAATCGCTTGCGAACGAAGGACGGTACATATAAGTGGGTAGCATGGAGTTATTTTCCAGTCCCGGAAGACGGGTTGGCGTTTGCGGTGGGCCGCGATATGACGGAACTGCGCCAGATGCACGAAGTGTTACGGCTGCGCGCGGAGGAACTGGAAAACGCTAATCGCGTCAAAGATGAGTTTCTCGCGACTATGTCACATGAACTGCGAACGCCTTTGACCTCGATCATGGGGTGGTCGCGCCTGCTGGGCTCAAACCGGCTGGGCGAACAGGAAAAAGAACGTGCCATTCAGGTCATTCAACGCAATGCGGAAGCACAGTCGAAGTTGATCGAAGATCTGCTGGACGTTTCTCGCATCATCACGGGCAAACTCAGAATCGAGATGCAGCCCGTATCATTTGCATCGATCACGGAGAGTGCTATCAACTCTTTGCGCCCTGCGATCGATGCGAAGCAGTTGCACCTCGAGACGACGATCGATCCGGCTGCTGGTCCGATTCTTGGTGATCCCTCCCGTCTGCAACAAATAGTCACGAACCTGCTCTCGAATGCGATTAAATTCACACCCAGCAAGGGACATATCGATATTCGCTTGCAGCGCCGCGACTCACACGTTCAACTGGAAATAACAGACACTGGCGTCGGAATCGATGCGGAACATTTGCCGTATATTTTC
The DNA here is from genome assembly GCA_035275005.1 of Pyrinomonadaceae bacterium. GTDB lineage: Bacteria > Acidobacteriota > Blastocatellia > Pyrinomonadales > Pyrinomonadaceae > PSRF01. The sequence continues at coordinate 1,528 of DATENQ010000295.1, forward strand.
GAGCGTTTCCGGCAGGTGGATTCTTCGAATGTGCGGGCGCACGGCGGTCTCGGATTGGGACTGGCAATCGTCGATTACCTGGTGCGTCAACAGGCAGGAGTCGTTTGTGCCACGAGTGACGGACTGGGAAAAGGCGCAACCTTCAGTGTCGAATTTCCGCTGACTTCGTCTGAAATTATTCGCAGCGAGCCGGGAGTAGCATTGTTCACAGATGTTGCGAAAGCACTGACGGATCATGCCGATCCTTTGAATGAGGCGAAATTAAAGAACCGCAGGATTCTACTGGTGGAAGACGACCCCGACACGCAGGAGCTGCTTCAAACACTCCTCAAACGACACGGCGCGGAGGTCACAGCGGTCAACTCAAGCACGGACGCATTAACGGAGATAGCTCGTGGCAAGCCCGATGTAATCATAAGCGACATAGGCATGGCCGGCGAAAACGGTTACGAGCTTATCCGGAAGATTAGATCGTTGGAGCCGGACGCGGGTGGTCACATTCCCGCCATAGCATTGACAGCGTACGCCGGTACTGCCAATCGTCGCCGGGCGTTGCTGGCCGGATTTCAAACACACTTGGGAAAACCTGTTGATCCGGATGACCTGCTAGCGGTCATTTTGAGTCTTACATTTCAACAAAAAACGAGCAACGAGCATTCGTGAAATTGTTGAATGTGTTCAGAACTTATTTCGGCAACTTCACGTAAGCTAAAGACATCGTAACGGGCCACCCTTTTACGGTGTCTAACTTTTTGTGGAGGATCATTGTTTGGTTTTTTCGAACTTATTTGCTCGTTTTCAGAAAGCCGCGCTTTTGCTCGGCTTTGTTGTGATTGCGTTAATCTCAGCGTTGCCCGCGAATGCCCAGGAGACAGTTGCGAAGGATGCGAAGACTGAGCTCAAGTCCAGTCTCAGCGACCTCGCCACTCTTTATCAGAACGAAGTCCAGCGGCTCGAGAAGCAGCAGCAACAGTCGAAAGGGCTCTACGACGATGGACTCATCTCGCGCGTAGAGTTTGAGAAGGGCGAGAAGGCCCTCGCAGATGCGCGTGCCAAAGTCGAACAAGTTACTAAAGAGATCGTGACGGCGAGTCAGCCTGCGTTGATCGCGGAAGATGCCGTGATTTCAGCGGCTGAGGCGGTGTGGTCAACAGGGAATAGCAAAGTCGACGGTCTGATTCGTTATTACGGCAAGCAGTATGGTGTCGATCCTTATTTGATCTACTGCACGATGTCGCAGGAGTCGAGTTTTACTGCGGGTGCGACGAGTCCCAAGGGAGCGATGGGGTTAATGCAGCTCATGCCAGGCACCGCGGCGCGTTATGGTGTGACGAATCCATACGACATGGCGCAGAGCATCATGGGCGGCACGCGTTACTTGAAGGACCTACTGAAGATGTTCAACGGCCGCGTGGATCTTGCACTGGCGGGCTACAACGCCGGCGAAGGCGCGGTGATGAAGTTTGGAAACACCGTTCCGCCGTACAACGAGACGCGCAACTACGTTCGCTTAATCCTTAAGCGCTACAACACCAGGAAACAGACATAGTTTAGCCGCAGATAAACGCAGATTGATCTGCGTTCATCTGCGTCAATCCGCGGCTAAATTTCCATTAAGTCCTTTCCGACGATAATCTCGCCTTTAAAGTTCGCTTTCACACCTACGGCCCACTGCTCGTCTGTGATCGACGCATCATCACCGGGAACGAAGTGTGTCAGCACCAGCGTCTTCACGCCTGCTTGCGCTGCGATCTTGCCGACGTCTTCCGGCAGCGTATGAGCGGCCATCAGGTGTTCGCGCAGTCTCTTTGCATTCGGCAAACGTTTGAGCAGCGCTTCAACGCCGGGCAGATACATGATCTCATGCACCAGCACGTCTGCGCCTTTCGCAAATTCCGCGAGTTCGGGCGCGTACGCCGTGTCACCGGAGATCACCACTGACCGATCCTTTGCGTCAAAGCGGAAAGCATAAGCTTGCTTGATCGGCGGATGACGGACCAGGCACGAGCTTACCTTCACGTCGTCATTCACTAACACGACGCCGGGCTTAATTTCGTGCGTGGCGACCAGCTTGTGCGGATTGGTGCGCCCTTCATCTACGATGCGCGTGTCGATGTCAAACTTCAGGTAATCGAAGAAATGCTCCGCCATCTTTGCCAAGCCCGGTGGGCCATAAGCGTCGATGTGCGCCGGCAAGCCTGTGATCCACGTGTTGTAAATCAGTGGGCCAAACTCGAGGTTGTGATCGGAATGATGGTGCGTGATGAAGATGTACTTTAGCCGGTCAAGCGCGACACCTGTAGTTATCAACTGCTTCGTCACACCGTAACCGCAGTCGACGAGATACGGAACGTCGTTGATCATTATCAGCGTCGAGGGATTGCTGCGCCCGGCTTCGCCGACTCTTGGCCCACCCTTCGTACCCAGCAGCACGACTCGCGTCGATTTCTTCTGACCTGGTACGACAGATCCCATAAGTCCGTGTGAGATGATAAAACCGGCGGCGGTGGTTAGAAACTGTCTACGAGTTGTTTGCATGATTCAACATTAGACTCGGTTTTCATTTTACACCGTCTCAGCCTCTGGGATGTTCAGACTAATTTGATTTCTATTCCGCGAAGCTGCAATCAGTCCGCTGCAAACCCGGAGTCGAATTTCGGTTCGTATTGTCGGGATGAGGCGCTGATTACTGAGCCATAAAAGACGTTACACGCGGATATAGTTGCAGCGTATTTAGCAACCAGCAACGCGTCGTCTGTTCTTAATAAGTGCTCTATTAAGCGCTCTAAAGAATACAGATCTCCTTCTATGACGCAACTCATACTCACGACAAGAAAAGCTGTTAGTGCCCACCCAAAGAGAGAGCTAATTCCGATAAACTGCCACAGCAGAAACGGCGATCTGAACCGTTTCGTCAGGTATCGATGGACCAGGAGAGCTGCCACAACTGATAGTATTATGTGCCAGACAGAAACGGGTATCCACGTAAGCGTCTCCACTCTCTCATAATTAACGTAACCTTCTTCGTGAATCCTTGCTAAGTAGGCGTAGTAGGCGTCGATGCGAGCGATGAGAAGAGCTATGCTGGTTGAAAACAGTCCCGCAGCCGCACCCAATATTCCGATGGTGAGATCTTCACGTAGCTTGCTCACGGCGATCTCCTTTCAGATTGCTGACCGTCGTGAGCTTAGACCCTTAAAAAGAAGTTTTGTTCCGAAGTAGTGTGAGCAGTCGCAATGAGCAGCAACACTGCGCAGCGAAACTTTTTCACGCCTGTTACTTAAGCTCCAGCATCACTACCGACTTCGCCGGAATACTTAAGCTCAACTGTGAGTTCTGAAGTTTGTAACCACTGAACGGAGCGGGCTTGACCGCCTCTCGCTGATCGAACGTGTTCATCGCGTTAACCATCGGCGCCGTCAGTACTTCTCCCGCGACTGTTTTGATCGTTGCGCCTGTGATTGTCGTAGTGATCTCCGCTGCTCGATTTGGATCGAGGTTGACGATCGATAGGTGCAGTCGACCTTCGCTGTTGCGTGAAGCTGAAGCATGTAGTGAGGGTACTGACGCCTGGTCGAGTTTGTATTCCGGTGCGTTTAGATCGAGAGGAATCAACGTCGCGCCCTGATGCACCTTGTACATCCTGAAGACGTAGTAGGTTGGCGTCAACACCATCTTCTCTTTATCTGTTAGCACCATCGCCTGAAGCACGTTCACCATCTGCGCGATGTTGGCCATGCGCACGCGATCGGCATGTTTGTTGAAGATGTTCAGGTTGACGGCGGCCACAATCGCATCGCGCAGCGTGTTCTGTTGATAGAGCGCGCCCATATCGCGTCCGGGCTCCGCGTCGTACCACGTGCCCCACTCGTCAACCATCAACCCGACGCGCTTCTGCGGATCGTGTTTGTCCATGATCGCGCTGTGCTTTTGAATCAGCTCGTCGATGCGCAATGTGCGGACGAGTGTCGCGTGCCATTCTTTTTCGCCGAACTGTGTCGCCGAACCTTTCTTGTTCCAGTCGCCTGTGGGCAGCGTGTAGTAATGAAGCGAGAGGCCGTCCATGTGTTTGGCCGCCTGTGCCATCAACACTTCGGTCCAGGTGTAGTTATCGTCGTAGGAACCGACTGCCAGCTTCTGAACGTGATTGCCCGGGTGGTTCTTGATGAACGTGGCGTACTGGCGATACACATCGGCATAAAACTCCGGGCGCATCTGTCCGCCGCAACCCCAGGTCTCGTTTCCGACCGCGAAGAACGGAACTTTCCATGGTTTATCGCGACCGTTCTGACGTCGCATGTTGGCGAGCGTGGAGTCGGCATCGGAGGTCATGTATTCGATCCATTCCATCTGCTCCTGCGGTGTGCCGCTGCCGACGTTGCCGTTAATGTAAGCGTCAGCGCCGAGCAGTTCGCAAAGCTCCATGAACTCGTGCGTGCCGAACGCGTTTGTATCGACGCCGCCCCAGCTCGCGTTCGGACGGCGCGGGCGTTTATCGCGTGGTCCAATGCCGTCGCGCCAGTGATACTCGTCGGCAAAGCAGCCGCCGGGCCAGCGCAGGACCGGGACGCGCAACTCTTTCAGCGCTGCAAGGACGTCGTTACGCAGGCCATGCGTGTTTGGAATCGGCGAGTTTTCACCGACCCAGATGCCCTCGTAGATCAGCCGTCCGAGATGTTCCGCGAAATGCCCGTAAATGTTTTTGTTGATGGTAGTGCCGGGCTGATCGGCATGGACCACCAGCGTGGCCTGATAAGGTTGAGCGTTTTGCACTCTTGCGCGCAGCGACACGGCTGTTGGCAGAGTGCATATCAAAAGGAGTACCAGCGCGAGAACTTTGTTTATACTCATAGCTGAAGGAGCTGAATATGAAACGACTCTTGGTTTTGGTAGTGGTGCTGCTTGTAACAGGAATTGCCCGCAGTGACGGGAGTGTAACACGTACACAAGACCCGCTCGTCGTAAATTCAAAAACGATTGCGCTGAAACTGGAGAACCCACGTGTCCGCGTGCTCGAAGCCACGCTCAAGCCAGGCGACAAAGAGCAGACTCACTCTCATCCCGCGTACCTCATTTATGTGATTGAAGGCGGCAAGTTTCGCAACCACGCCACTGACGGAACCGTCACCGACGGCGAGTTCAAAACCGGCGACGTCATCTATCGCGAACCCGTAACTCACTGGGCCGAGAACATCGGCGACACGACGATCCGACTGGTGCTGGTGGAGCTAAAGAAGTAGCGTTAGAGTTCAAGCGACACTTCCGTAATTGGAGGTGCCAAATTGGCACCTCCAAGCCATTCGACAGGTGCATTTTCTTTGAGCTAAGATGAATGCCACTAAACCGTATGACACAACAATCAGGCCTCATCCCTGCAGAAAGAATAGCAAACTCCATTTATTTCATCCGCGGTGAAAAAGTGATGCTGGACCGCGATCTTGCGGCGCTTTATGGCGTGGAAACGAAGGTGCTCAAGCGGGCTGTGAAACGCAACATTGATCGTTTTCCCGAGGACTTCATGTTCGTACTTAGTGCGACGGAGTTCAATAATTGGAGGTCACAATTTGTGACCTCCAAATCAGACCTAATGGGACTTCGTCATCCTCCTATGGCCTTCACTGAACACGGAATTCTAATGTTGTCCAGCGTCCTTAACAGCAAGCGGGCTGTTCACGTCAACATCGAAATTATGCGCGCTTTTGTAAAGCTGCGAAAGATTTTGGCGTCCAACGTTGAGCTCTCCCGTCGGCTCGATGAACTTGAGAAGAAGTACGACCACAATTTCAAAGTTGTCGTCGATGTAATTCGAACTCTGATGTCACCTGCGCCGAGTAAGCGAAAACAAATCGGCTTCAGCCCAGGTTCAGGACCTCGAAAGTGTTGACACTCACTGAGGCCCGACCCGCCGAGAACACCGGCGACACGACCATGGAGTTGAAGAAGTAGGGCCGCAGATTGACACGGATAAAATACGGATCTGATCTAATCCGTGTCATCTGTGGCTTAGATGACTTATAATCAGCGACATGGCCATGGAGTTAACAAAACAGGCTAAGAACCTCAGCATTCCGGAACGAATCCGCTTAGTCGAAGAAATCTGGGACACGATCGCCGAAGAGAATGAATCGTTCGAGTTAACAGATGCTCAGAAGCGCGAGCTGGATAGACGATTGGAGTCTGCTCGAAATAACCCAGGCCAGGGGCGCACATGGGACGAGATCAAAGCTGAATTCATGAATTCGCGCTAACATCACATGCTCATTCGGTTTACCCCGGAGGCGGATGCCGAACTCACTGAGGCCCGCCGCTGGTATTCTCACAACCGCCAGGATTTAGACCTGGAATTCATGCAATGCATCGACGACGTGCTCGCTCGAGTCGCTGTTACTCCATACTTCTTTCCAGTTGTTTACCGGCATTTAAGATGTGCTGTTGTGCGCCGCTTCCCGTTTGCTGTTTTCTATGAAATCACAGCTAATGAGGTTCAGGTCGTTTCAGTTTTCCATTCGCGTCGCAATCCCGAAGTGTGGAAGTCTAGAGTAAGGTAGCTCAACTCAGACCGCTTAAGCTCCCCGACCCTGTAGGTGAGAGGAGGCGGGCGATGAGTTGATGCATACGGTCCAGGTCGAGTGGTTTGGTTAGGTAACCAGAAACGCCCACGTCGTAAGCTGCACGTTGAAAGCCTTCCGTGCCAAACGCCGTAATCGCAACTACAGGTATATCTCGCAAGGCATCATTTTCACGAATCCTGCGCGTCGCGCCCAGTCCATCCAGGGCTGGCAAATTTATATCCATTAAGATCAGGTTAGGCATCATCTGCGTCGCAATGGCAATAGCGTCTTCACCATTGCCGGCGGTGACCACTCTGTAACCCTGTTGTTGCAGAAAAAGGCTGATCATTGCCACGTTGTCGGCCGAGTCGTCGACCACGAGGATCAGGAACTTAGGCTCAATTGGCTGATCCTCCCTCGAGCGCTTGTCTCTATTGAGTGCCGGGAGGCCCGAGGTGGCTAACGGATCTTTGTGTGTCATATACCGCGATTATAACGAGCATTAGCGTTGTTTACTAAAACGGGCAAACAACTGTATGTAATCCGTGTGATCTATGGAACAATGCGCCTCGATGACAGCAAAATTTCATGCGGCAAGCGCGGCTCAAAGTCAGAAGTTGAACTTGGACACAGTCTGACTGTATCCAAGTTGGCTATGAATAATGATAAGTATAAACTTCTGAGCTGTTAGTGCTCCTTAAAACTAATATCCCAACAGAGCAGGAATTCTGAAATGACAAGAGACTTCATTGCAACCAGTAGACTGCGGTTTTACGCAGCGATCTTTGTTTTCCTCTTTATCGCGCAACACGCGGCGGTGGCGCAGGACCGGGCGGCGAAGATTCAGGAGGTGCTGGCGCTGGCGCATAAGTACCGGCAGTTTAATGGCGCCGCGCTCGTCGCGGAGAATGGCAAGGTGATTTACAAGGGCGCGTTTGGGATGGCGAATATGGAGTGGAATATTCCTAATGCGCCGGATACAAAATTTCGACTGGGATCGATCACCAAGCAGTTCACCGCGATGCTGACGATGCAACTCGTCGAGCAGGGAAAGATCAAGCTCGACGGAAAGATCACTGATTATCTGCCCGATTACCGGAAAGACATCGGCGAGAAGGTGACTGTGCATCACCTGCTCACGCACACGTCAGGCATTCCCAGTTACACAGACCAACCGGGCTTCTTCGACAACGTGAGCAGGAATCCGTACAAGGTGAGCGAGTTTGTGAAGAAGTATGCGAGTGGTGATCTGCAGTTTGAACCCGGCTCGAAGTTCTCGTACAACAACTCCGGTTACTTCCTGCTCGGCGCGATCATCGAACAAGTGACCGGAAAATCGTACGAGCAGGTGTTGAGGGAGAACATCCTCGATCCGGCCGGCATGAAGAACACCGGCTACGATCATCACAACACCATCATTCCCAAACGCGCTTCCGGCTACAGCAAGACTCCCGACGGTTACACCAACGCACCCTACCTCGACATGTCGATCCCCTACGCCGCCGGTTCGATGTACTCAACCGTCGAAGATCTCTATCTCTGGGACCAGGCGCTCTATACCGACAAACTGATCTCGGCACAGTCGAAAGCGCTGATGTATAAGCCGTTTCTTCAGGATTACGCCTACGGTTGGGTTGTCACGAATGCATCGTTCAAGCAGAACGATAAGCCGGTGCAGGTAATCACACACGGCGGCGGCATCAACGGTTTCACCACCACCATCGTGCGCTATCCGAACGAAAAGAACCTGATCGTGATGCTCGACAACACGGGCACCGGCTATCTCGATCGGCTGAGTGAATCACTGGCAAAGATTCTCTATAACCAACCGTACGATCCGCCGAAGATCTCGATCGTCGAGGCGCTGGAGAAGACGATCGCCGAGAGGGGAGTCGCCGCCGGTATCGCGCAGTATCGCGATCTGAAAGCGAAGCAGTCGGCGACGTACGAGTTTGCGGAGCCGGAGTTGAACGGCCTCGGTTACCAGCTACTGCGCAGCGGTAAACCCAAAGATGCGATTGAGATTTTCAAGCTCAACGTCGAAGCCTACCCGCAGGCTTCCAACACGTACGACAGTCTTGCCGAGGCTTACATGACCGTCAACGAGCGCGAGCTGGCGATCCAAAATTACAAAAAATCGATCGAGCTGAATCCGAATAATACCAATGCCATCGAGGTAGTGAAGAAACTCGAAAAGCCGCCAATGACGGTTGATGCGAAAGTCTTCGATACGTACGTCGGTGAGTATGAAATTGGACCAGGATTTGTGTTGCGTGTCTTCCGTGAGGGCGACAAGTTTATGACGCAGGCGACGGGTCAACCGATCTTTGAGATCTTCCCTGAATCAGAGACGACGTTCTCTCCGCGCGCATTCGCTGCGAAGTTGACGTTTGTCAAAGACGCGGAAGGGAAGGTCACCGGATTAAAGATCGACCAGGGCGGACGAATAACCAACGCCAAAAAGATTAAGTGAAAGCCATCCACAGATTACACGGATTCATAATCGGCGTAATCTGTGGATAAACTGATCTCATTCGTATCGCAGCGCCACCAGCGGGTCGACCTTTGCCGCGCGCCGGGCGGGGATGTAGCACGCAAAGAAAGCCGCTAACGACAGCAGGACTGAGATCAGAACAAACGTGATCGGATCGGTCGTGCTCGTATTGAACAGCAGACTCTGCATCCAGCGCGTCAACGCTATCGCGCCAACAATACCAATCACGATCCCCACCGCCGTCAACTTCATACCGCGTCCTACAATGAGATTGAAAACATCTCGCGTGGTCGCGCCCAGCGCCATACGCACCCCAATCTCGTGTGTTCGCGTCTGCACCAGAAACGCCATCACGCCATAAATCCCGATAATCGCCAGCGCCAGCGCGCCACCGGCAAACACCGCAAATAACGTTGCGTACAGACGCGGCTGCCAGATCGACTCAGCAACCACTTCTTCCATCGTTGCGATCTGGCTCACCGGTATGTCCCGATCGAGCTGCGCGACTTCACGCCGGATCGCACCGGCAAAGTCTGTTGGATTCGACGACGTCCGCGCCACCAGCGTCATCCCAGTGACAGGAATTTTCTGATGCGGTAAGTAGACGCTTTGTCGTGTGTCTTCCTGTACTCGTTGATGTCTGACGGTGCTAACGACACCGATCACGGTGTGCCACGGTTCGTTGTCTTCCGGTGGTCCAAAGCGAACACGCTTGCCGATCGGACTCTCGTTGGGCCAGTACTGGCGCGCGAGTCGTTCATCGACAATGGTTACGTTCGGTGCGTCTTTATTATCTGCATCCGTGAAATCACGGCCGGCAAGCAACTGGATACCCATCGTGCGAAAGTAACCAGGAGCAACGACCGTGTGTTGAATGACGTCGGCCTGTCCGACAGAGAGGACCGGTCGACCTTCAACCGTAAGGCTGCGGCCCCAGTTATTTCCGCTCAGGGGCAGCGTCCCCGTTGCGCTCGCTGCTTCAACCCCGGGCAGATGGCTCATTCGCTCGACTAATTGCGTAAAGAAGGCCGCGCGCTGATCGTTTTCACGATACTTGGCCTGCGGCAGGACCACAGACGCGGTCAAAACATTCTTCGGATCGAGTCCGATATTGACGCTTCGCAAACGAAGAAAACTCTGAATCATCAATCCGGCGCCGACGAGTAAGACGAGCGACAGCGCGATCTCGGTCACCACGAGCAGGCTACGCGCGCGCGTGCGAACACCGGTGTTGCCGCGACCACCTTCCTTGAGTGTATCGTTGAGATCGACACGAGAAGTTTGCAACGCCGGCACGGCGCCGAAGATTAAACCGGTTAACAGCGTAATGCCGGCAGTGAAGCCCAGCACTCGCGGATCGATGTTGAAATTCATCCAGAACGGGAGCTGGAATGGAATTGCGGACAACAAAAGACGCAGCGCCCAGATCGAGAGCACAAAACCGAGTACTCCACCAACTATTGACAGCAACAGACTCTCAAAAAGAAGTTGACGCACGATGCGCCAGCGACTCGCCCCCAATGCAGAGCGCAACGCGAACTCTTTCTGTCGTGCGCTTCCGCGCGCAATCATGAGATTCGCCACGTTCACACACGCCACCAGCAACACACAGCCGACAACGCCGAGCAGGATCAGCAGCCCGTCGCGGTAGTCGCCCGAGAGGTACTGGTGCAGACTCATTACCTTGACTCCCAGACCCTCATTAGTGATCGGATTCTGTTGTTCGATTCGCGCGGCGATGTTGTTCATCTCCGATTGCGCCTGCGGCAAACTCACGCCGTCTTTCAAGCGCGCAACGGCTTGTAACCCATGATCCGTGCGCGTGAACATTTTCGTCGTCAACGCAAGCGGTACCCAAAGTTCGGAAATTTCCGGAAATCTGAAACCACGCGGCATGACGCCGATGACCGTACGTGCGCGATTGCTGATCGTGATCTTTTTGCCAACGATGTTTGGGTCGCCGCCGAAAGTACGTTGCCACAGATCGTGTCCGAGGATCACGACCGCATCTTCCTCGGGACGATCTTCATTGGCGGTAAAAGTGCGACCGAGTTGCGGCGAGACGCGAAGGATCTCGAAGAGACCTTGATTGATGCGCGTGCCACGAATCTGGAGCGGTTCTCCCTCGCCGGTGAGTGAAAACCTGCTGGTGCCGTAGTAAGTAGCAATGTCTTCGAAGACTGTGTTTTGCTCGCGCCAATCCAGGAAGTTGGGGTACGAGACGCTCATGGAATCAACGCCACGTTTGAGCGCCGTCTCATCCAGCACAACGAGGTGATCGGATTGAGGATAGGGAAGTGGGCGCAGCAGGATGCCATTTGCGAAACTGAAGATCGCAGTGTTCGCGCCGATGCCGAGCGCTAACGTCAGGATGACGACGATCGTGAAGCCGTAACTCTTGAGGAGTACGCGCAGGCTGTAGGTAACATCGCGCACAGTATTTTCGATCAAATCAACACCTCTTGCATTGCGGCATTCTTCTTTTGACTGGTCCACGCCGCCAAACGCCTTCAGCGCCGCATAGCGTGCGTCTTCGCGAGTCATGCCGCTTTTTATGTTTTGTTCGATGTCTCGGTCGAGATGAAATCGCATCTCTTCATCGAGCTCTTGCTCCAATTCGTCTCGATGAGTCAACGCGCGCCAGCGACGTAATAAACTGCTCAAACTCACTGGAACTCCTTAAGCATCCCGTAAGATCAGGGAGACGGCGGCGGAGAATTGCTCCCATTCTTTGCGCTGTGTCTCGAGTTGTTTGCGGCCGCGCGCGGTCAGCGAATAAAACCTGGCCTTGCGATTGTTGTCGGAGGGACGCCAGACGGAGGAAATCAGACTGCGAGTTTCGAGACGTTGAAGCGCAGGGTAGAGAGCACCGGGTGTGACGCTCAGTACTTCACCCGAGGTGAGCTGGATGCGCTGCATGATGTCCCATCCGTTGAGGCTTCCGGAACTCAGCAGCCGCAGGATTAGCAGTTCGAGCGTGCCCTGCTTGTACAGGTCGGATTGTTGTTTGGTCATACCCTTCCTCTCGTCAGTCGATAGGGAGCGGAGTCTATCGCCGCTTCCTATCGGCTGTCAACAGGAGGGTGAGGACATACCAGCCACAGATTACGCAGATTCAGTCTTGTAGATCTGTGTTTTCTGCGTCATCTGCGGATAAAACTGATCCTGCTCGGTTGAGCCGGTGAGGGCGGTCGTCG